>CAZLGY010000006.1:0-23036 GCA_964559165.1 uncultured Chryseobacterium sp. | reverse complement strand
CATGGCCGCCGCCATCGGCATCGGCATCGACGTGGAGGAGCCCATGGGCAACATGATCATCGATATCGGAGGGGGCACCTCGGAGATCGCCGTCATCGCGCTGGGCGGTATCGTATGCGACAAGAACATCCGTGTGGCAGGGGACGAATTCACCAGCGATATCGAGGAGTACATGCGCCGCCAGCACAACATCCTGGTGGGTGAGCGCACGGCCGAGCAGATCAAGATCGAGGTGGGCGCGGCCATGACCGAGCTGGACGATCCCCCACCCGACTACGCTGTCCGCGGTCGCGACCTGATGACCGGCATCCCCAAGGAGATCACGGTCACCTACAGCGAGATCGCACAGGCCCTCGACAAGAGCATCAGCAAGATCGAGGAAGCCATCCTGGGCGCCCTGGAGGCCACCCCGCCCGAGCTGAGCGCCGACATCTACAAGACCGGCATCTACCTGGCCGGCGGTGGCGCACTCCTGCGCGGCCTCGACAAGCGTATCAGCATCAAGACCAAGCTGCCCGTGCATGTGGCCGAAGACCCCCTTCGTGCCGTGGCCCGTGGCACCGGGATCGCCCTGAAGAACATCGACCGCTTCCAGTTCCTGATGCGGGAGTAGACGCGCGACATGTCGCACCCCTACCCCGCCTTCCGGAACAGGTGACGCCTGCAGCCAGATGCGCGACCTCTTCCGCTTCCTCTTCCGCATCAGGAATTTCCTGCTGTTCGCTGCCTTGCTTGTGCTTTCCCTGGTGCTGCTCACCAACAGCAGCGCCCACCATCGCGCCGCGGCGATCGGTTCAAGCAACGCCACCGTTGCTGCGGTCTACGCGTGGCGCAAGGACATCACCGATTACGCCAACCTCAAGGAGGTGAACCGCCTGCTATCGGAGGAGAACGCCATGTGGCGGAACAGGCACCGCAGCAGCTATGCACCCGTGGAGGACCTCTACGTGCGCATCAACGACAGCATCTTCCGCCAGGAATACGCCGTGATCAGTGCCAAGGTGGTGAACAGCACATGGCATAAACAGAAGAACTTCATCACCCTGGGCAAAGGCGGCACCTCCGGCATACGACCGGACATGGGGGTCATCGGCAGCCATGGGATCGTGGGGGTGGTGCGGGCGGTGAGCCCCCATTTCGCGTCGGTGATAAGCGTCCTGAGCCCGGACCTGAAGACCAGTGTGCAGGTGCGCAGGACCGGGCATTTCGGTTTGCTTTACTGGGACACCAACGACCCGCGCAGTGCATCGGTCATCGATATCGCCAAGCACGCGCGCGTGCAGGCGGGCGATACCGTGGAGACACGTGGTGGCGACCGTACCTTCCCTCCGGGCATCCCCGTGGGCGTTGTCTCCTCCGTTGAACAACAACAGGGCAGCAACTACCTCGACATCCGCATTGAACTGACGGAGGACATGACGCGCACCGGCTTCGTGTACGTGGTGAGGGACCTGCAACTGGCAGAGCGCGACACGCTCGAACAAGCGCACGCTTCACCATGATCGGCGCCATCCTCCTCCAGGTCCTGCGCTTTGCGCTGCTGCTGCTGCTACAGGTGATGATCCTCGACCACCTGGACGTGGCCAATGGCTACATGGTACCCTACCTGTACGTGCTGTTCCTGCTGATGCTGCCGTTCGAACTGCCCGAGTGGACCACCCTGCTCCTCGGCGCGTCGACCGGCCTGGTCATGGACCTGTTCAGCAGCACCCCCGGGATGCACATGAGCGCCTGCGTGGTGATGACCTATGGCCGCATCCACCTATTGCGGCTGCTGGCCCCGCGCGAGGGCTACGAGTTCGGTATGCGGCCCACGATCCCTTCCATGGGCCTGGCCTGGTTCGTCACCTATGCCGGTGTGCTCATCCTGCTGCATCACCTCTGGCTGTTCAATGTGGAACTGCTGCGCCTGGACCGTTCCCTTGGCACCCTCCTGCGCGCCATCCTGAGCGCCACCTTCACCCTTGCGCTCGCGCTCCTTGCACAATTCCTGACCGCCCGACCCAGCCGCGACAGGGCATGAACTTCGAATCGCGCAAATACGTCCTCGTAGCGGCGGTCCTTTTCATCAGCACCGTCTTCATCCTGCGCCTGTTCTACATCCAGGTGCTCGACCCCAGGTGGAGGGCGGAGGCGGCGAACATGGCCGAACGCAAGGTCACCGTATTCCCCTCGCGCGGCCTTATCCATGACCGGGAAGGGGGGCTGCTGGTGGCCAACACCCCCGTGTATGACCTGATGGTGGTGCCCAAGGAGGTGCAGCCGTTCGATACGGCGGCGTTCTGTGAACTGGTGGCGGTGCCGCTGGACGAATTGCGGGAACGCCTTGCCCAGGCAAGCGACTATTCGCGCCACAAACCGAGCGTGCTCGAGAAGCAGATCCCCGCAGACCAGTTCGCGGGCATCAGCCTTCACTTATACAAGTACCCCGGGTTCTACGGACAGAGCCGCACCCTGCGCACCTACCCGCCACACCTGGCAGCACACCTCCTGGGTTACCTCAGCGAAGCGAGCCCGGACCGGATCGCAAAAGACCCCTACTACCGCGCAGGGGATGTCATCGGTGTGGGTGGCCTCGAGTCGTTCTATGAGGAGGAGCTCCGGGGTCGGCGCGGTGTAAGCTACGTGGTGGTGGATGTGCACAACAATGTCAAGGGCCCCTTCAAGGAGGGCCGTTTCGATACCCTTGCGGTCGACGGAAAGGACCTGTTCACCGGTATTGACAGGGACATGCAACGCCTCGGTGAGCAACTGATGGTGAACAAGAAAGGCAGCATCGTTGCGCTGGATCCGAAGACCGGGGAAGTGCTGTGCATGGTGAGCAGTCCCACGTACGATCCCGAACTGCTCGTGGGCCGCGTGCGCAACACCAACTACGGCATCCTCCAGCGCGACCCCATCAAACCGCTCTTCGACCGGGCGCTCCAGGCCCAATACCCTCCGGGCTCCATCTACAAGATCGTGCAGTCGCTCATCGCACTGGATGAGGGTGTGATCGACCTCAACACAGGCTTTGCCTGCCAGAAGTCGCTGGTTGGATGCCACGACCATCCACCTGCAGGAGATATCATCCGCGCCATCCAGTACTCCTGCAACCCCTACTACTACCAGGTGTTCAAGCGGATGATCGAGCAGGACAAGTACCCCGACCGCTTCCGCGATGCAGCCCATGGCCTGGCACAATGGCACCGCTACATGCTCACGTTCGGCCTTGGCCAGCGACTGCCCATCGACCTCCCCTCGGTGAAGGCCGGGAACATTCCCGATGTCGCCTATTACGACCGCAAATACGGCAAGGGCCGCTGGGCGTTCAGCACCATCTACAGCGTGAGCATCGGGCAGGGCGAGGTACTGGTGGCCCCCCTCCAGATGGCCAACCTGGCGGCCATCTTCGCCAACAAGGGCTGGTATTATGACCCCCACGTGGTGCGTGCGGTGGGGCACCCCGACAGCCTCCAGGAGCGGTTCCAGCAAAAACACCTTACCGGTGTGTCTCCCGGTTGGTACGATGCCATCCAGGAAGGTATGCGCAGGGTGGTGGAGGAACCCGGCGGAACCGCCCGCAGCGCGCGCATACCGGGCATCACCATCTGTGGCAAGACAGGCACCGCCGAGAACCCCCATGGCCAGGACCATGCGGTGTTCGTATGCTTCGCACCCATGGAAAACCCCAAGGTGGCCATGGCCGTCTACGTGGAGAACTCGGGCTTCGGCGGCACTTGGGCCGCACCCATCGCGAGCCTGCTCATCGAGCAGTACCTGACGGATACCATCACACGACCGGACCTGATGCAGCGGATGCTTGAGGCGGACCTGATCGCCAAGGAGGCCACCTTTGTGAAGAAGCCCAAGAAACCACGCCGCTGATGAACGCCCGCGACAACGTCTCGGCCAATTTCGACCGCCCCATCCTGGTGCTATACCTGCTCCTGCTCTTCATGGGCTGGGCCAACATCTATTCCGCGGCGTTCGATGCCGCCCACCCCAGCATCTTCGACCTTGGCAAGGAATACGGAAAACAGGCGGTCTGGATGGGCATCAGCCTCCTGCTGGGCGGCGGCATCCTGCTCATCCGCGGCGAGCTCTTCCGCGACGCCGCATTCGCCATCTACGGCACGGTGCTCCTGCTGCTGGTGGCCGTCCTCCTCTTCGGCAAGGAGGTGAACGGGGCCAAGGCCTGGTTCGCCATCGGGGGGTTCGGGATCCAACCCGCCGAGTTCGCCAAATTCGCCACGGCGCTGGCGCTCTCCCGCTACCTGAGCGGCCTCAAGGCCCTTGTGGATGCCCGATCGCGCGTGATCAGCACCATCCTGATCCTGTTGCCCGTCGCGCTCATCATGCTGCAGCCGGACACCGGTACGGCCCTCGTTTCAGGCGCCTTCATCCTGGTCCTCTACCGCGAAGGCCTCTCGGGCAACGTGCTCCTGCTCGCCATCCTCGCGGCCATCCTGTCGGTCATCTCGCTGTTGCTGAAGGACACGCATTTCGGGCTGCCCTTCACCGAGGCTGCGCTGGACGGGAAATACGTGCTCATGATCACGATCGTGATGGCAGCCCTGCTCGCCTGGGGTTTCACCCGATCGTTCATCGTGAAACGCGAACGGCGGCGTTTCCACACCTATATCGCCATCGGTGCGCTGGCCTCCGTGTTCTTCATCAGCAGCGTGGACGTTGCGTTCAACAAGGTGCTTGCCAGCCACCAGCAGGATCGCATCCTGGTCATGCTCGGCCAGATGGAGGATCCGCAGGGACTTGGTTACAACGTGAAGCAGAGCCAGACCGCCATCGGCAGCGGTGGCTTCAGCGGCAAGGGCTACCTGGAGGGCACCCTCACGAAATACAAGTACGTGCCCATGCAGAGCACCGACTTCATCTTCTGCACGGTGGGCGAGGAATGGGGCTTCCTGGGGACCTCCTTCGTGGTGATCACCCTTACGGTGCTCATCCTGCGCATCATCCAGATCAGCGACCGGCAGCGCTCCCGCTTCACCCGCATTTATGCCTACTGCGTGGCGAGCATCTTCTTCCTGCACCTGATGATCAACGTTGGCATGACCATCGGGCTCGCCCCGGTCATCGGCATACCGTTGCCCTTCTTCAGCTACGGCGGCAGCAGCATGATGGGCTTCACGGTACTGCTCGGCATCCTGCTCCGCCTTGATGCCGAACGCCTGAGCACGCTGCGGTGAACGGGTTCGAACGCGAACGGTGGAAAGCCACGACGCCGGCCCCTTGGGCCGGCGTCGTGATGACGGATGGCCTCCCTCCGGCTCAGTAGAACATGCTGCGGTTGTCCTTGACACCCGCCGCCTCCTTGAGCGCGTTGTAGACACCGGTCTCCACACGGCCCTGCGTGCGGCTCAGCAGGCTGCTCTTCTCGGCGGCCAGGTCGGTGGCCTCGGGTGCGGACTGCTTGTTGGTCATGCTCACCACATAAACGGCATTCTCACCGCGCAGGGGCACACTGGTCTGGCCGTTCTCCAACGAGAAGATGGTGCCCACCACCTCGTACTCGGTGTATCCACCGGGAATACTGAAGCTGTTGTAGAGCATGTCGGTGGCCGACTGCACACTGCCCTTCAATTCGGTCGCCAGCGCGTTGAGGTCGGTCTTCCCCTGCATCTGGGCAACGAAGGATGCGGCCTTCTTGTCCTTCACCGCATCGCGCATGAAACGTTCGCGCATATCATCCAGCTCGGGTACCCCTTCCTCACGGATACCGGTAAGCAGTGCCACCACGTAGTTGTCACCCGCCTCGAGGGGTTCGCTCACCGCATCCACTTTGGCGCGGTTCACCCAGCTGATGGTGCTGCCGGGGTCCTGGATGCCTCCCACGAAGGACTGGTCCGGGCGCAGCTCGTCAACGGTATTGAAGGTGAGGGCGGCCTCTTCAGCTGCGGCCTTCATCTGGTCCATGGTCTTGTTGCGCAGGCTGAACTCGTTGGCCTCCTTGTAGACCGCCTTGAACGTGGCCGGGGAAGGACGCATGCTGCGGGTAAGGTTCACCACCCGACGCTCTTTGCGCGTGCGCTGGCCCAGCACCTCCACGATATGGAACCCATAGGTGGTCTTGCAGATGGTGATGGCACCCACCTTCTGGTCGAAGCTGGCCGCGGTGAACTCTGGAACCATGCGCGACTTGTCGAACCACTCATAGACCCCACCCGAACCGGTGCTGCCCGGATCATCACTGAACGATGTCACCAACGCCTCGAACTTCTTGCGGTCGGCTTTCACCACGGCCAGGATGCTGTCCGCGCGCTGTTTTTGCTCCTCCTCGGTCTTTCCCTGTTGGGTGCTGAGCAGGATGTGGCGTACGCGGGCCTCCGGCACGTCCGCAAGTTCCTTCACCTTCACCAGCTTCCAGACCTCACCCTCTGCGTACGGGCCCACCACATCGCCCACCGGTGCGTTCACGATCAGGGAGTCGTTGACCTTGTCGGCGGTGCCATCCGTATAGGGCACCTTGGCGTAACTGCGATCGTCGCTGTTGGCCACGATGAAGAGGGAATCATTTTCCGAGCTCAGGAGCTCCTGGCGCAGGGAGGCAAGTTCCTGCATCGTGGCCATCCGGTCCTCCTCACTGGGTTTCACAGGGAAAAGGGTGTAAACGAACGTGCGCGATGGCTTCTGGGCGTACTTGCGCTCGTTCTTGTGGGCATCGTAGAACCTGCGCAGGTCCTTGTCGCTCACCGAATGGAGGCTGTCGGGTTCGGTGTCGTAGCGCTTGGCCACGAAATTGAACGTGGCACGGGTGTTCTTGGCCTCCTGCTCATCACGGGCCTGGGCGGCGTTCACGAAGACGCTCTTCTTCAAGAGGGTGTTGTACTTGGCATAGAGGCGGTTCTCCGTGATCCGGCGCTTCTGGATCTCGTGGTACATGGGCGCCTGTTGCTGCACATTGTCGAAGTACTGCTTCAACAACGCCGGATCGGGCTTGCCGTCCGGGCCTTGGAAATTGGGCTGGCTGCGGAAGTCGGGCATGATGTTCTCCCCGAAGCGGATATCGTTGTACTCGTCGGGGCTGAGGCTGAACCCGGCATCGAGCACCTGCGGCAGCAATACCATGGCCTTCACCATTTCATTCCAGACGCTGGTGCGCACCTGCTCCTGCATCTGGGCGTTCACCTGCTGGCCGAAGTCGTTCCGATAGCTCTCCACCTCATCGCTCACGCGCCGCTCGAACTCGGCCACGCCGATCTCCTCACCGGCCACCTCGCCGAGCACGGCGTCCTGCCGACCGGAGCCGCGACTGCTGAACAGGTCCGTGAGGATGAACGCCGCCATGGCGCCACCCACGATCACCAATAGAAGGCCGCTGCGTTCGCGGATCTTGCCAATGACTGCCATTTGCCTGAAGGAATAGGGGTGCAAATATAGGATCCGGCCGGGAACCGCGTGGCGGCGGGAAGCGGCGACGAAGCCCCACCCTGCGGGGCGCCTTATTCCGGCAGGTAACCCATCTCGGGGTCGAGGACGGTCACCCGCAACAGGTCGATGCGGCCATGCTCCACCTGGGCCACCGTAAAGCGCAAGGGCCCCAGGTCGATCACCTGCTCCTGCTCGGGCAGGTCTCCGGTGGTGTGCATGAGGTAGCCGGCCAGGGTATCGTACTCATCGCTTTCGGGCACATCCAACCTGAACCGGCCACGCACCGCCGACACCTCCAGACGCGCGCTCAGGAGATAGGTATGCTCATCGAGCTGCTCGGCGACCTCCTCGGGCGTGTCGTGTTCGTCCTCGATATCGCCCACGATGGTCTCCACCACATCCTCCATGGTGAGCATGCCGGCCGTGCCGCCGAACTCATCGACCACCACCGCCACATGGTTCCGCTGCTTGATCAGCAGCTGCAGCAGCTCATCGGCGGGCATCGTGCCCGGGATGAAGTTCACCGGACGCATCACCGCACGGATGCTACGGGGTTGGCGGAACAGCTCATAACCGTGGGTATACCCGATGATGTTATCGATGGAATCCTTGTAGACCAGGAGCTTGCTCATTCCTGTGCTCACGAAGCGCTGGTGCAGTTCAGCGACATCGCGATCCACGTCGATGGCTTCGATCTCCGCCCGCGGGACCATCAGTTCCCGGACCTTGATATTGCTGAGTTCGAGTGTGTTCCGGAAGTACTCCACCTCCGCGTCCATATCGGGGCGCTTCTGGTTGGCGGCGCTCAGCTCCTTGAGGAACTCGTCCAGGTCGATGCGACCGAACACGGCCTGTGCGTTGCTGCTCTTGACGCCGAAGAGGCGCAGGAAGAGGCTGCTGATGCCTGTCATGAACATCATCGGGGCCCACATCAGCCAATAGAGGACCAACAGCGGCACGGTGAACACGCTGAGCGCGCTGTTGGGATCGATGCGGAAGAGCGCCTTGGGCAGGAACTCCGCCAACACCAGGATCAGCACGGTGCTGAGCAGGGTCTGGACGATGAGCACGAAGGCCTCCCCATGGCCATAGGTGCGCAACCACGGCTCCATCAGTTCAGCCATGGCGATGCCATAGAGCACAAGGGCGACGTTGTTGCCCACAAGGAGCGCTCCGATGACCCGTTCCGGGCGCTTGAGCAGCGGGCCTATGAGCCGGGCCCAGATGGCGCCGCGCTTACGCTCGAGCTCGATGTACAGCCGGTTGCTGCTCAGGAAGGCGATCTCCAGGCCCGAGCAGAGCGCGGAGACCACCACAGAGGCGAGGATGAGCAGCAGGGCGGACAGTTGGGGGGACACGCGGAAGGGGGCCGACGGCCGGGCCACGAAGATAGCGGACGCGCGATCAGGATCCCCTGCGGCGTTCCTCCATGGCCTCCAGGCGACGGCGGGTGAACCGGCGGAACAGGAACATGGCCAGGGCGATCCCCGGGAACACCCACCACTGGAGCGCCTCGCGGCCGGGCTCCATGGCGGTCATCCAGATGGCGACCAGTCCGGTGCCGATGGCAACCGCCAGCCAGAAATGTTCCATGAAGCGGGCGAGCTTGTTCATTGCGCCGGCAAGGTATCACCCGTGGCCATTTGGAGGGTACCGGTCACGCGCTTCACCCGGTACCTGCTGAAATCCTCGGCAGCCACCAACCCCTGTCCGTGGATGATGTTGTCGCCCCGCTGGATACGGACGGCCTTGTCGGTGTAGATGCGCGCGCTGTCCTGGTACCAGGTGATCTGTTCGGTATCGAGCCGTTCGCCCCTGCTGTTCACGAACACCACCTGCCCGCTCGCCTCCATGCGCCGCTCCTTCGGCAGGACCACCCCCCGGCGGGCCGTCAGCACGCTGCCGGGCTGTCCGATGCTGTCGAAGAACTCCAAGCGGACACCGTCTTCAAGCATGGTGCGCTGGGGCTCCCTCACCCATTCCCGGATCACCCCTGCAGCAAGTTTGTATTTCGGGCGCCCTTGCTCGGTGTATACCTGTTCGGAGCCGCTCGTGACCCGCTCGGGGGCATCATCGGCCACCGCCACGGCAGCCACCTGGTCCAGGTCATTGGTGCAGGAAAGGAACATTCCCGCCAGCAGGGCGGGAACGCTCCACGAAAGGATCCGCCGGTTGCGGCGCATGGACCTTACTTGCGGGTGCGCACCGTGGTGGTCTCGCCCGATCCGCCGCATGCAACGGTAACGGACTTCCCGTCGGTGAGCTGGTAGAAGAAGGCGTCCTGCTGGGTGGGGAAACGGGACGACATGGACGCCATCCGGTCGCCGGCCTTATCGGCCACGGCGGCATCCAGGCTCCTGGCCCGCTGGTAGTAGTCATAGGCCAGCCAATAGGCGCCCCAGCTGTCCGGTGCTTCGCAGGAAGCGGCTTGGGCCGCGATGGCATTGCCGATGAGGATCAGTGCCTCCCCGTTCCTGGAATCGAGCTGCAGGACCTGATTGGCGAAGCTGCGCGCCTGCGAATGGCTGCCCGTGGCGCTGGCCACCTGCCCGGCCTTCAACAGGTACTTCATGCGGTCCGCACAGCCCGTGCACAGGTCCACGGCCTCCTTCATGTAGCGCAGGGCGTCGCCCATATCGTTCTGCTTGGCCAGGTAGAGGCCCAGGCTGTAGGCGCTTTCACTGCTGGGGTTGGCCTTGTGCACATCCTCTGCGAGGCTCCTGAACACCTTCTCCTCGGTGCAGTCCTTGCCGTTGAGGACCTTGAGCAGGCGCCCCTTCATGGCGATATCATCGGGCTTTGCGGCCACCATTTCGCCCACGATGCGGCCGATATCGGCACACTCCGCCACTTTGAAGAAGAGGCTGTTCACCAGGTCGCGAGCCTTGCCGTAGCGTTCCCGCGCATCCTCCTTCAGGCCGGCATCGGCCATGCTGGCCTCGATGTGGCCCGAAACCACCACATACTCCTGGAGCATCTGGTCCTTCGTGGCTTCGCCCTTGCCATACAGGCAGCTGAGGGCCTGGTAATAGGTGCTGAGCACCCCCGCCTCGCTCTTTGCGCCGCCGAGCTCCACGCTCCGCTTCAGGATGTCGTGCGCCTCCCGGCAGCGCTCAGGTGCGTAACGGTACAGGTCGGTCCCCTTGCGGCCGAGAACGAAGGCCTCCTCACCGAAATGGGTGATGCGCAGGTCGTACACAAGCGAAAGGGAGTCGGTGAGGCGGGCCTTGCGGGCGGCATCCTTCTCCTTGTCGATGAAGGCCGTGAGGATCTTCACCCCGTTCTGGTACACCCCCTTGCTGGAGGCGGGACATACCCGCACCACCTCCTTCCAGGGAGCATAGGCGTCCTTCTCGCCACCGGGCTGCTTCATGAACTCCTGGTAAAGCGAGAGGTTCTGCACGCAGGTGACACTGTCCTGCGATGTTGCGCCGTACTTGCTCTGGGCGCTGGCTTCTGCGGCGGCCAGCAAGGCCACTGCAGCGGTACCGATGGTGATGCGGTGCTTCATTCTATCCGTCTTTTCTTGAACCATTGTTCCCTCAGATCCGGTGTGATGGCGATCCCCACGAAGAGGTCCGCGTAGCGCTCCCGGAGGAGGCCGTTGGACCGTTCACCGCGCTCGCCAAGCTCCATGCCGAAGTTGAGGCGGCTGCGCGTGGAACTTCCCATCACAGGCAATGACATTCCAAAGGACATGCCGATCTGTGAAAGTTGCCGCCCGTCCACCACGAGGTAGTCGTTCAGGTACCGGATGCCGGCACGGTAGATCGTGCGTTCCCAGAAGCTCCCGCCGATATCGCCTGCGGGCCTGTAGCTGGCCCCAACGGACAGTTGGGACAGGTCGGCAAGGTCGCTCCGGCGCACCCCGTTCTCCTCCAACCGGCTCCAGGTACGACTGCGGTGCTCCGCAGAGAAGGCCCAATGATCGTTCTGCAACGCAAGACCCACGCCCACGGCGGGCGGCAGCCCTATCGTTCCCGTTTCGTCCAATACGTAAAGCGCCGTGTCGAACGCGATCTCGGTGCCGATGGCACTGTAGACGAAACTGTTCACCACTTCGGTACGCTCAGCGGTAAGTTCCGCAGGGAGCTCCATGGAAGCCGCCACCGTGTATCGCCATCCCCTGACCTCGCGCGAGCGGTGCCGCACAAGCATCCCTTGGAACTGCAGGCCGAGAACGATGACGCCATCGTGGACATAGACGGAGCGCTGTGCATTGCTGTGGTAATAACCATCGGTGGGGTAGACGGCCTGCCTGTTCTCCACGAGGGAGCCGAACAAATGGGTGTAGTTCACCCCGAATGCAAGCCGGTGTCCGTTGCCCAAGCTGTCGCGACGTCCGTCGAACGCCTTGGAAACGCCTCCATACAGGCGGTTGAGGCCACCGGTCCCCGTGTAGGTGTAGGCCACATCACCCTCGCCACTGGCCAGCGGAGCCGTGGTGGTGATGCGATAGCCGACCCTGCTGTAGGGAGCGAGACCCAGCGCAACACCCCACCTGCCGTGACCGAAGGGCACACCCAGCGAAAGACCGAGCAGGTCCGTCCTGCGCCCAGTACCGCTGATGGCCTCCGCGTCCACCTTGGCGTTGCGGACAGCCACCCCCGCCTCGAACACCGGGCGCATAAGGCTGCTGTAGGAGGCCGGATTGGAGGGGTCCACACCGAACGGATCGTTGTACGCGATGCCGAGCCCTCCCATGCTGCGACGCACCACCTGGGTGTTGCCCAGCAGATCGCCGAAGCCGTAGGCCGAGTACGGGGAGCCACTACCCTGCTGCCCCTGGGCCAGCGTGAGCACCGGCAACAACAGCAGGAGGAGCAGGGTGACGGAGGATCGCATGGAGGCCTTCAAGGGTGAGCCAGGGGACGGCAAAGATGCCACTTTTCAGGGCGCGCGCAGCCCACAGACCGTCGCCCCCGGTGATCACAACGGCTGGATCCGCCGCAGCGTGTGCAAATCCCTCGATCATGGCCCGGAGCTCGCCAAGTGTGCCATGGAGGACACCTGACCGCAGGGCGTCCTGCGTGCTGCGCGCGACCAGGGGGGGTGCGCCATCGAGGCAAACCATCGGTAACCGGGCGCTGTAGGTATGCATGCTTCGTACCCGCATCTGCAAACCGGGTGAGATCGCGCCACCCTGGAAAACCCCATTGGCGTCCACCAGGTCATACGTGATACAGGAGCCGGCGTCAATGGCAAGCACGGCCCTGCCCGGAAAGCGACGATGGGCCGCCACGGCGTTCGCAGCGCGATCGATGCCAAGGGTGAGCGGTGTGTCGTATGCACTTCGGATGGGCAGCGGGGACCGGGCATCGATGAGGGTAACGGGTGCGAGTGCGCCCAGTTCAAGAGCCGCAGCAGCGATATCCGCGCCGACCGAGGCCACCCCGATGCGTTGCGGCACCCGGCCTGCAAGGAACGCACGAACGCAGCCCATTTCCAGCTGCAGGGAACGTTCCACACGCACGGGTCGGCCCGCCTCGAAGAGGGCCATTTTCACCCGCGTGTTGCCCACATCGATGATCAGTTCCATGCGGGGTGGTGGTGCATATGATGCCTTCCGTGTATATTCGCAGCCCGTTCGGCAAAGGTGTCCAGCGCCGCCGACGTGTACAAATGGTGCCTTAGCTCAGCTGGTAGAGCAACGGATTGAAAATCCGTGTGTCCCCAGTTCGATCCTGGGAGGCACCACCCAAGGAAGCCCCGGTGACGGGGCTTCCTCCGTTAACCGGCATGCGTTCCAAGCCACGCCCTGACAGCGGCCAGGTGCTCCTGCTTCACCGGCTCACGGAGGGTGCGGTTGGTGGCGGTGAAATAGCGATGCCCCGAAAGGAAGCGCTCCTGCACCGTGTTCCATTCCCGTTCGGTGCCCAGTACGCCATAGGCACGCAACTCAGCGAACAGGGTATTGCCGATGAGGACGAAGTCCGGCCTGCCCAGGTAATCGAGGTCCGCGTCGCACAGCACCTCCGCCAGCAGGTCCTTGGGATGCTGCGGGATGCGGGTGGCCTCGATGAGGCCGCAGATGCGTTCCACCTGCGCGGTGGTGAACCCGAAGCGGGGTAGTTGCGCCCGCACCAATGCACATCCGGCCTCCTCGTGGTCCGTATCACTGGTCACGAAACCGGCATCGTGGAAGAGGGCGGCCACCTTGAGCAGCACGAGGTCCTCCCCCTGGATACCTTCCTGCTCGGCGATGTCGATCGCGCTCGCGTAAACATCGAGTGTGTGCAGGAGGCTATGGTAGCTGCGCTCTGCCGGGAGTTCATCCCTCAAGCGCTGCAGGATGTATGTGCGAGCTCCTTCCGCGTCCATTGGTCCTGTGGCGAGCCAAGATAAGGCACTTCCACGTCCCGCTACCTTAGCACCATGAGCGAACGCCCCCAACGCCGCACCCTGCTGCTTTTCTCCGTGCTGAGCATGTATGTGGTCCTGCAGTTCACCTGGTGGGCACTGTTGCTGCTTCGGAAGGACCGTGCCGCCCAGGAGCTTGCCCTCCAGTTGCAGGCCCTGGGCGCCCAGCCGTCGGGACTGGTGGATCCCGCACGAAGTGCCCGCATGATCATGGGAGAGGCCGCCGTGGTGCTGTTGATCCTGCTGGCCATCCTCTGGCTCACGTTCCGGGCACTGCGGCGTGACCTCGGCGTGGCCCGCACGCAACGCAATTTCCTGCTCGCCGTCACGCATGAGCTGCGCAGCCCCATCGCCGCCATCAAGCTGCAACTGCAGACCCTGGCGCGCCCCGGGCTGAGCGAGACGCAGCAGGCCACCTTGCGCAACACCGCCCTTGGGGAGGCCGAACGGCTCAGCGGGCTGACGGACAAGGTTCTGATGGCGACCAAGGCCGATGATGGCCTGTTGCCCCTCGAGCCCACCGAGATCGATGTGGCGCAGGTGGTGGGCGGCGTGGTGGACCGCGCCCGCCACGGAAGCGCACGATCGCACACCCTGTTGCTGGAGGCACCCGGGCAGTTGCGCACCACCATGGACCTCCAGGCGCTGCATAGCATCGTGGACAACCTGGTGGAGAATGCGGCCAAGTATGCGCCACCCGGCACCACCATTACGGTGCACGTGGAGCCACTGAAGGACCAATGGCGCCTCTCCGTCAGTGACCAGGGGCCGGGCATCCCGCTGCATGAACAGTCCCGCATCTTCGAGAAGTTCTACCGGGCCGGCAACGAGGAGACCCGCACCGCCAAGGGTACCGGATTGGGGTTGTACATCGTGCAGCGCCTGGTGCAAAGATCCGGCGGTGTGATCACCGTCAGATGCGGGGCAAGGCAGGGGACTACCTTCGCAGCCACGTTCCCCCTGCGCTGAACCATGAAGACCAATAAAGTCGCCCTTGTGGTGCTCGATGGATGGGGTATCGGTGCCGGCGATGCCACCGATGCCGTACACCTGGCACGCACCCCGTTCATGGACGGGCTGCTGCGCGACCACCCGCATGCAACCCTGCTCACCGATGGCGAGCACGTGGGCCTGCCGGCCGGCCAGATGGGCAACAGTGAGGTGGGCCACATGAACATCGGCGCCGGCCGCATCGTGTTCCAGGACCTCGTGCGGATCGACAGGGCCATCCGGGATGGCTCGCTCGCCCGGGAGCGTGCGCTTGTCAGCGCGTTCGAGGCGGCACGCAGGCCAGGTGTGCGGCTGCACCTCATGGGCCTGCTTTCGGACGGTGGTGTGCATGCCATGCGACACCATGCGGAAGCGCTATGCAGGATCGCGGTGGAGGCGGGTGTTCCGAAGGTGTTCGTACATGCGTTCACCGATGGCCGCGATGCCGACCCAAGGAGCGGCAGGGGTTACATGCAGCGTTTCCTGGCGGCCATGGAGGGTTTGCCGGTACATGTGGCCAGCGTGGTGGGCCGCTACTACGCCATGGACCGTGACAAGCGCTGGGAGCGTGTGGCCCGCGCCTATGGGCTGCTTGTTCGCGGTGAAGGAGAGGCCGTGCACGATCCGCTGGCGCCGTTCGACCGCAGCTATTCAGCAGGGACGACCGATGAATTCGTGGAACCCCATGTGATCCACGGTGAGGATGGCGCACCGGTGGCTACGATCCGGCCCGGCGATGTGGTCATCTGCTTCAACTACCGCACGGACCGATGCCGCGAGATCACCCAAATGCTCACCCAAGGACCGTTCCCTGAGCAAGGTACCGAGCCGCTTGCGCTGCACTATGTGACCATGACGGAATATGACCCCACCTTCACGGGGGTTGATGTCATCTTCCGCAAGGATGACCTTGCAATGACCCTGGGAGAGGCGGTCGCGAATGCCGGCCTGCACCAGGTCCGCATTGCCGAGACCGAGAAATACCCGCACGTCTCCTTCTTCTTCAGTGGCGGTCGCGAAGCACCGTTCGCAGGAGAGCAGCGCATCATGGTGCCATCGCCGAAGGTGGCCACCTATGACCTGTGCCCGGAGATGAGCGCACAGGGGATCGTGGATGCGATCGTTCCGGAGGTGAGGAAGGCGGAAGCGGACCTTGTGGTGCTCAATTTCGCCAATCCGGACATGGTCGGCCACACGGGGGTGTTCGATGCGGTGGTGAAGGCGGTGGAGACCACGGATGCTTGCCTCGCACAGGTGGTCCGCGCAGGTATGGAGCAGGGGTACCGCTTTGTGATCATCGCCGACCACGGCAATGCGGACAAGGCCTTGAACCCGGATGGCAGCCCGAACACCGCGCACAGCACCAACCCGGTGCCGATCGTGGTGGTGGCATCCGGCGTGACCCGGCTTCGGGACGGCATACTCGCCGATGTGGCACCAACGGTGCTGGACCTCATGGATGTGAAGAAGCCCGCCGAAATGACGGGCTCCTCGCTGCTGGTCCGCTGAGCGTCAGCGCAGCACCGTAATATGGCCCGTATAGGGCTTTTCACGGTCCTCCACCACGAGCTCGTAGAAGTAGGTGCCATCCGGATGGCCATCGGCCTTCCACCGGCGGAGGTAATCGCTCGATTCGAAGACGAGCTGGCCCCATCGGTTGAAGATGCGCAGGGTATGGGAGAGGTACTGCAGACCCTCGATCACCAGGGCCTCGTTGTATTGGTCGCCGTTCGGGCTGATCACGTTGGGGATCACCACGTCACAGACAAGGTCCACGCTGATGGTCGTCTGTGCTGTTCTTGCGCAGTCATCTGTCACCGTCACTACATAATCAGCATCGATCTCGGTGGAGAGCCAGGCGCTCGTCCCGGTATAACCATTGCTCCAGGAGATGTCCAACGTACCTACGCCGCCGGTCGCCACCACGATGCTCAGGATGGAATCATTGGCGCAGACCACGGTGGTATCCTGACCAAGGACCAGGATATCCGGAGCGTCCAGGATGGTAAGATCAACGAAGGAATCCGCTGAGCGACCGCAGGCATCGGTAACGGTGGCCGTGATGGTCGCTTCTTCCTGGTCATCATCGACCCCGTCCTCCAGGGGTGCGAACGGCAATTCGATGGACTGGGTTCCGTCGGGTAGCACTACCGGTCCGGGCAGAACATAGTCGGCTCCGGGGGTTGCCTCACCCGAACCACCGAACGAGATGGTAAGGTCGCCCTGTACACCGGGAGCACGCGTCACCACCAGCGTGGTCTGTTCGCATGCCTCAAGCAGGGAGGAGGGTCCATCAATGGTGAACTGCACGGGCTGGATGGGTTCCAGGTCCACCACGAACGCAGCGGTGGTGGTCGACCCGCAGGTATCTGTGACCGTGGCGGTATAGGTGGTGTTCGTCAATGGGGAGACGGTCAGGTTCGCTCCCGTTGAACCATCCGACCAGCGCACCTCGTAGGGTGCAAAGCCACCGGAGATGACGGGGGTGAAGACCGCGGTCCCTTCGCAGGGAATGGTGGCGGAGCCGCTCGTTGCCTCCACCGGGGCGGACGGCACGATCTGGAACAGGAACTCCGTGGACACGGGCTCGCCGGAACAGACCGACCGGATGATGAGCGTGACCGCGAGCGTTTCGGGTCCATCATCGTCCACCGGGCAGTTGAAGGTCACTGAAAGTTGTGTCTGGCCGGGGAGGAACACCAGGGAATCCGGGAACAGGGGTGAGTGGTCCACGCCGGGTGTGGATGTTCCGCCAATGGAGACCTCCACCACATTCGTATCGGGCAAGGATTGGGCAAGGGTGAAGACCATCGTGACCGGGTAGCAGCTCTCCTGGATGGTGGTCGGCCCCACCACCCCGATGCCGGGGCTCAGGGTGGGGATCACGGGGACGGGGGGTTCGGCCTCCACCTCCACCACGAACTGGCTTACCGATACTGTGCCACAATCGTCCGTAACGATGGCGCTGTAAACCGTGCTGACCAACGGTGCGACCGTCAACTCGGCCCCCTGTGCGCCATTGGACCACACCACTTCATAGGGCGGATAGCCGCCATTGATGGCAGGGGTGAACACGGCCGTATCCAGGCAGGGGATGGAGGTGAAACCACCGACAGTGACCAACGGAGCACTTGATTCGATGATGAACTCGAATTCGTTCACCACCTGCACCGCGGAGCAAATGGACTGGGAAACGAGGGTGAGGACGATGGTCTCAGGACCATCGGTATCGATGGGGCAGTTGAAGGTGAAGGACTGGATGGTATCCCCGGGCAGGAAGATGATCGAATCGGGGAAGTTGGGTACGTAATCGACACCGGGCGTGGCGGTGCCACCGACCGTAATGAACACCACGCTGGTGTCGCCGTCCCCTTCCTGCTGGATGAAATCGATGGTCACCGGATAGCAGCTCTCCAGGATGGTATTGTCGCCAACGATACCGGGGCCGGGGGTAAGTGTGGGGATGAACGGCACGCTGCTGAAGCTGCCTGCCTCGAGGAACACACCAGAATCAAAGGCCGTGTCGCCCCCGTCGGCGATGGCCATCTTGATGTGGTAGGTCTGGCCACAAACGACCTGCGCGCGGGCCGTCAACACCACGGTCTGTCCGTCGAACTGGACCTCCACACTTCCGGCGTTATCCTCGTAGTAGATGTTGTTCGCCGTCCAGTTGGGGTCCAGGCTCTGGCAGTTCGCCAGCTGGCCATTGGCACCCACCGTACCGTTGTTCACGGTGTTGATGGATACCGGCACGGTGGTGCCTGGCACCAGGGCGAGGTTGATGGCGCCATCGGTGAAGGGGCCCGCAATACCGGGGCCGCTCAGGAAGAACCCGAAGACATCGTTCACCGTACCGCACACGTACTCGTTGTATTCCTCGGAGGCGAACACGTAGCGGAAGGTGATGGAGTCACCCACCGGAACGAAGTCGAACTCAAGGATGGAGGCGTCGTTCGTACTCACCCCGGCAAGCACCTCCAGGTCCGGGTCACCGAAGCCGAAGTTGCCTCCACCGAGCGTTGACCCACCGGCATTGTTGGGACCCAAGGCGACCTGCACGTTGCCGCTCGAAAGGAGCACACCCGAAGGCAGGCCGATGCTTCCAGCCGCACCGGAGAACGACCCTGCCTGCTCATCGATCGCAGTAGCCGGGCCACCATTGTAGGTGACGTTGCTCACCGTGACACCTGCTCCCAGCAGTACATCCTGCACGAGCTGCAACGGGGTCTGTGCGTTATTGACGGCGAGTTGTGCCCGGACAGACCCCCCTGCCAACAGCGTCAGGACCAGGAAGGAAAAGGAAACGAGGCGAATGCTCATGCGTTAGGGTGCACTTGTGGTTCCACGAAGAAGGGTGACGTGTCCGTATCCCTCCAAGGGGGCGAAATAAAGGCCTGACACGCGATATTTGTATACATACACCCCTGTCATGGCCGCACCGGAACCGTTCACGGAACCGTCCCAGGGCATGTTCACGTCAGCGGAACTGTGGATCAACTCCCCCCACCGGTCGAAGATCTCGAGCTGGTATTCGTAGATCTCGGCCCCCACGGGCAGGAACAGGTCATTGATGCCGTCACCATCCGGGGTGAACGCGTTGGGGAAGTGGAATTGTGCCGGTGGCTTCAACAGCACCGAATCCGTGCTCTGGCATCCATCCGGGGTGATGATGGAGAGCGTGACCCAATGGTCGTCCGTGTCCAGGTAGCTGTGATAGACCTCGTCCCCCCGGTAGCGTGTCCCGTCGCCCATGTCCCACAACCAGGTGCGGGCATAAGGCTCTGACGCCGCCTGCAGGTACCAATCGTCCTGGCCCTGGTTGGTGACCACGATGTCGATGATCACACGCTCCACCTCGATGTCAATGGCGCTGGAAGCCTGCCAGCCGCAACGATCGAGGACATCCACCTCTATCCGGAGATCCTCCGTGGGAGCCTCCCAGCGAACGGGATCGGCGTGGATGCTGTCCATCCATGCGATGGTGTAATACCCCGAACCGCCTGTGACCACGGCCTGTACCAATAGGCTGTCGCCGAAGCACAGTCGCTGGTCAGGCGGCAGCGTTACGGAAAGGGGCGCATATTGGGGAAGTATCGCACCCACCGTGGCGCTGGCGGTGTTCGCACACTGATCGACCACTTCAATGGTGTAGAAGGCCGTGGAGGGCACCGGCACCGTGATGGACGTACCCGTCCCCACCGTCGCACCTGTTGCATCACGCCAGGTGCGGTTGAACACACCGCTGCCGCCGGTGATGGAGAGGATGCTGATGGTGGCGGTATCGCCGGCACAGACCACCGTGGCATCACCTGTGGTGGTGATGACTATGGGGTCCAACGGCTGGGTGCTCACCAGCACACTGTCCTGGACGCTCGAACCGCAGCCGTCCGTCACCACCACCGTATAGTATTGGGGCGGTCCGAAGGGAACGTCGATGGATGACGTATTGCCGAGCAGCGTTGTACCCAAAGACCATTGATAGGTATACACACCGTTGCCACCAAGAACGCTGGTCACCTCGATGGGCGAGGTACCCAGGCAGGGCACCTGCACGGGGTCCGATGCACTGATGGCAAGGGCATCGTACACAGGCACGATGGTGCTCACGGTGTCCGTTCCCATGTTGCCGCATTGGTCGGTGACCTCGACCAGGTATGATGCCGTAACAGGCACGGGGACGGTGATGGATGTACCTGTGCCCAGCTCCGTACCGGAAGCATCGCGCCAGCTGTAGGAGAGGACACCGCTGGCGCCGGTCACCGATGCGATGCCCACCGTGGCGTCGTCACCGGCGCAAACCACCGTTACATCGTCAGTGCTGGTGACCACGATGGGGTCAGCGGGCAGGGTGCTCACGAGAACGCTGTCCTGGGTGCTCGCTCCGCAGCCATCCGTTACGGTGACCACATAATACTGCGGGGGGCCGTAGGGAACGTTGATGGATGCCGTATTACCCAGTGGCACGCCATCCAGTGTCCACTCGTAGGAGTACACACCATTGCCTCCCGTAACACTGAAAACCTCGATGGGTGCAGTGCCAAGGCAGGGGATCTGGGTGGGTGCCGACACGGTGGTCTCGAGGGGAAGGGGTACCGGCAAAACCACGGTGATGCTGTCCACCACGGGCACCACGCCACAGATATCATCCACGGTGAAGACGTAGGAGGTGGTCTCCGTAGGCGTCACCGAAATACTGGGACCCACTTCGCCGTTGGCCCATGTGATCACATATTGACCAAGCCCTCCGGTGACCGTCGGGGCCAGGACATGGGTCTCACCACATGTCCCATTGATATCGTTGCTGTTGACCTGGAGCGGTGGGGCGCTTTGGATCTGGAAGGTGAACACGGTCTCCAGGACCAGTCCGGCGCAGGCCACCAGCTCCTCCACGCTGATCACAAGCGTCTCATCGCCATCCGCATCGAGCGGTGCGTCGAGCAGGAACGTCAGCGACTCCACGCCGGGTCCGAAGATCATCTGGTTGGGCAGAGCGGGCAGGAAGTCCACCCCGCTGGTCGCCGTGCCGCCGTACAGATAGGTCACCGTATCGCTGGTGCTCAGATCACCAAGCCGTGTGAACACCAATTCGTATGGGCCGCAGCCCTCCAGCAGGATGTCACCGTTCACGCCATACCCGTTGGAGAGCGTGGGCTGCACCTGGCCTGTACTGGTGAAACTTCCCGCCTCGAGGAACACACCGGAATCGAAGGCGGTGTCCCCCCCGTCCGCTATGGCCATTTTGATATGGTAGGGCTGGCCGCATTGGACCAATGCGAACGCGGTCAGGATCACCGTCGTGCCATCGAATTGGATCGTGTTGCCGGTCGCGTTGGACTGGTAATACACGCTGTTCGCCTGCCAGTTGGGGTCCAGATCGGAGCAGTTCGCCTCGGTTCCGCTGAAGCCGACCGTGCCATTGTTGACGGTGTTGATGGACACCGGCACGTTGGTGCCTGGGATCAGGGCGATGTTCACGGCATTGTTGCTGAACGGACCGCTCAGGCCGGGACCGCTCAGGAAGAAACCGAACACATCGTTCACGGTCCCGCACACGTACTCGTCGTATTCCTCCGAAGAGAAGACATACCTGAACTTCAGTGAATCGCCCGTGGGGATGAAATCGAACTCAAGGACCGCCTTGTCGTAATTCGTGAGGCCGTTGAGGAGCGCAAGGTCCGGATCGCTGTTGAAGAGATCGAAATTCCCGCCGCCCTCGGTGGCGCCGCCGGCATCATTGGGGCCCAACGCCACCTGGATGTCTCCGGAGGCCATGATGATCCCTGAAGCGAGACCGATGATGCTGGATGACCCGTCGAACGATCCGATCTGCGTGTTCGTCGCGTTGCCTGCTGCACCATTGAAGGTGATATTGCTGGCGGTGACCCCGCCACCGAGCAACACGTTCTGCACCAACTGCGCAGGTGTGAGCGCGTTACTGACCGTCAATTGGGCAAGGGCGGGTGCAACGGACACCAGGCACAGCGCGGTGAGGATGGTCTTTACGGGGTGGAAATGGCGCATGGCGTGGTGAAAATAGACGATCCGGATGGAATGAAGACCCGAACACCCCCGAAAAGGTTGCCCGGAAGGGAAAAGCCAGCCTGCCATGCGGACCTATCTTTGCCGCCCAACGAACGCCCCGATGAGTGCCATCGACCCCTACATCAAAGCCAACGAGGAGCGCTTCCTGAACGAGCTCCTCGACCTGCTTCGCATCCCCAGCGTAAGCGCCGATCCCAAGTACAAGAGCGATGTGGCCCGGTGTGCCGAGGCGGTGAAGCAGCGTCTGCAGGAGGCCGGGCTGGACAACGTGGAGGTCTGCGCCACTGCAGGCCACCCCATCGTTTACGGCGAACGGATCCTGGATCCGAAGCTTCCCACGGTATTGGTCTACGGCCACTACGATGTGCAGCCCCCCGACCCCCTGGAACTGTGGCACAGCGGCCCCTTCGAACCGGTGATCAAGGACGGCATGATCTATGCCCGCGGCAGCGCTGATGACAAGGGCCAGTTCTACATGCATGTAAAGGCCATCGAGGCCATGATGCGCACCGGCGGCCTGCCCTGCAATGTGAAGGTGATGATCGAGGGTGAGGAGGAGGTGGGCAGCGACAACCTCGGCACCTTCGTGTCCAACAACAAGGCGAAACTGGCGGCCGATGTGGTGCTGATCAGCGACACCTCCATGATCGCCAACGACTGTCCCAGCATCAACACCGGACTTCGCGGCCTGAGCTACCTGGAGGTGGAGGTCACCGGCCCCAACCGCGACCTCCACAGCGGGGTGTATGGCGGTGCGGTGGCCAACCCCATCA
>CAZLGY010000005.1:0-43292 GCA_964559165.1 uncultured Chryseobacterium sp. | reverse complement strand
GCCACCATGGCGGGGTCGCCGGGTGCCAGCCAGCTGGTGTCGGCCAGTGCGCCGCCCAGGTTCACGCAGAACTGGGTCTCGTAGTCGAAACCGTTGGGGCGGTAAAGGTTCAGGTTGCCACCCAGGCCGTGGATGTTGCCCACCTGCGTGCTGTCCACGTAGCTCACGTTGGGGTTGAAGGGATCGGGCCGGAACTTCTCAATGTAGAGCTCTGCAGGTTCATCCAACGTGGCGTTGGCCAAAGAGATGTAACCACCGGTGCCTTCGCCTACCACGATGATGCGGTCGGGGCAGATGCCGTAGGGATTGGTACCTGCCAGCGCGCCCTGCTTGAGGCTGCGCAAGCAATGGCGGACATCGTGCAACGCCCGGTAGATGGCGTTGAGCAACTGGCCGCGACGCTGCTGCTCCGTGGGGGCGAGCGGGTTCCAGCCAAGGCGGTAGCTCATGCTGATGGCCACGTAGCCGCGGCGGGCGAACTGCTTGCACATCTCCACGGCGGTGCTGTCCTTGCGGGTACCGTTGGGGCTGCCGTTCACCGGGGGAGGCAACGCATTGCCGGTGTGGAGATAGAGCACCACCGGACGGGCTTCCACCTCGTCCACGCTCGGGTCGGGCTGGTACACGTCCATGCGCAGGTTGGTCACCTTAAGACCAGTTGCAGGATCACCCGGATTGAAGAAGGAAGCTGGGATGGACTGCCCCGTGGACACTGCGGTCTGCAGTGCCGTGATCTCCGCCACCAGGTTCGGGGTGCCGAGGTTCGAGGTCAGGAAGTCGATGTTGGTGCCATAGATCACGTCGGGTGTCACAACGATCTGGTCGTTGTTGAACACCTCAGTGACGTAGCGTTGGGCGCTGGCGGTGATGCCGATGGACACCCCCGCACAGGCCAGGGCCAGGTGTAAGGTTCGTTTCATGGGGTCGGATTTGCTGAAAGTTGTGCCGAATATAACGCTCTTGTCCGGTACATGACCTGACACTCGGCACGCCGTGCCGGATCACTTCCGCCGGTCGAGCTCGTAGATGAGCTGCACATAGGCCAGGCGCCCCACGCGCGGACCGCCGAAGACCATGTACACCTCGTTGTTCCACATCCGGTCCATCCGCTCTGCGTCGGGCACCCGTTCGTCGAACAAGGGCACCAGACCGAAGAGGTTGCTGCCACCCACCTTCACCGTCAGGTTCTGTTGCGGGAACTTCACGTTCACCTGTGCGTCCACCATGTCGTAGCTGGGGATCCGGCCGGTGAATTGCGGGCTGCCGGTGAATTCGAAGCCCTCGATGAACTTGTAGTTGATGCCGAAGCCCAGGTTCTGCTTGTCGGTGAAGGGGATCTTCATGTCATGACCCGTAAAGCTCACGTTGAACTTGTTCTGCGGCGTGTTGAAGGCCGGGATGATCGGGTCGTCCTCGCCGCTCACCAGTTCGTTGTAACTGAAGTTGGCCGCGTAGGTCATCTTCTTGCGGTAGTAGTTCACCCCCAGGTTGGCGCCTTGGGTGCGCACCTGGCCGGTGGCATTGGCTGCAAGCCGGTAGGCTTGGATGCCTCCGATGGGGAAGGCATTGATGGGGTCGAAGTCCGCAGATAGACCGATGACGTAGCCGATGAAGTCGGTATACCAGCTGTGGTAGGCGCTCAGGTCGAAGTAGATCTTTTCCCAATGCGTGCCGCGGTAGCCGGCCTCGATGGTGCGTGCCTGTTCGGGCCTGATGCGGTCCACATTGAAATAGTCCAGCTGGTCCAAGCCTTGGATAAGACTGGCGGAGGAGCGGTAAGCGTTGAAGCTCTCGATGGTGATGAGGCTGTCCCGTCCCTCCTCGAACTGGCCGTCCAAATTGCCCAGCAGGATGGCCCTTCCCACATTGTAGTAGAAGTACTGGTCGGCCAGGGTGGGGTTGCGCACCGCGCTGCTGAAGGAGATCCTGAACGTGCGCAGATCCGTGGGGCTGTATACGAAGGACAGGGCGGGGGAGACCACCGCATCGAAGTTCTGGTTCTTGTCCACGCGCACGGTGGCTGTGCTTTTCAGCTTGTTGTCGAAGAACTTCGTCTCCAAACCGGTGAACACCCCGAACTCGCGGTTGCGGATCTCCACATCTGCCGTGTCGCGGAAGATGGTGCCGGCCGTATTGGGCAGGTATTGGCGGAAATTCCCGCCGACCACCAATTCAGCACTGGCATTAAAGTCCTCTCTCCACCTCGGTGTTCCAACATTGAAGCGGTATTCCCCCATGGCATGTGCCAGTCGTGAACGGTCGAAAAAGAGCGAGCCCCCTTCTGTGAAGCGCCTGCTGATGATATCCTCCCGTTTGGCATCGAAGCGGTCGGTGCCTACGATGTAGGCGGGATCGAGGCGGGCGTTATTGATGGCGTTCACCGAGTCGGCTACCATCTGGTGGTACATCGTATAGAGTTCCTGGTTGTCGGCTACGAACTGCGTGATGTACGCATCGTAACCGGCAGCACTGGAGATCACGCCCTGTGCGATGGCTTCACTTGGTGTGAGGTAGGAGGGGACCGTTGCGTTCAGCAGACCTGGGTTCAGGGCCGATCCGATCCAGCTGTCCCACAGGTTGAAGTACTCCACGTTCCAGTCCTGGGTGCTTCCGCTGGCCTCTTGCAGGCGAAGTCCGGTGGTGAAGATGTCGTAGGTATCACCGGCATCCTCGGCCGTGAGGTAGCCGCGCACGAACCACTTGCCCTCCTGGCGCAGTTCCAGTCGCTGCTGCCAGAACTGGATGTTCTCCAGGCGATAGCGGTTGTCCCCCTGGTACACGGTGCTTCCGCGGCTATAGTTGCTGCCTGCTATCACCTCGATGCTGTCCGTGAGCTTGTAGTGCAGCGATACGCCTGCTTTGAGGTTGTTCGTCCCATAGTCCACAAGGTCCACCTCCCGGTAGCCAGGCCGCAGGAAGAGCCCCAGTCCGTGGTAGTTCCTGCGGTCCCCGATATCGCGGGTGTAATCGTTGTTGACCGTGGTGTTCTCGTCGCCGTAGGTGTTCACTCCATCATACCTGCCGGGGTTTCCGATGGCGCTCGGGGAGTTGCTGGTGGCCTCATAGTTCTCGGCATACCAGTCCTCGGCCTGCATGGCGAACAGGTTCAGTTTGTAGGCGAACTTGTCCTTGCCGGCCTTGTTCTTGAACACCTGTGCCCACCGCACGGCCCCTTCCATCATCTCCCGCTCACCGGCCTTGGCGCTCACGCTCAACCCCGGGAACTGCCAGGGGCTTTTCGTGGTCATGTTGATCACCCCGTTGAAGGCGCCGGGCCCGAAGAAGGCGGTGCTGGCCCCGGCCACGATGTCCACCTTCATCACGTCGAGGTCGCTCGCCCCCAGGAAATTACCCAGTGAGAAGTTCAGGCCGGGGCTCTGGTTGTCCACCCCATCGATCAGCTGCAGGCTGCGCACCGGGCTGGTGCTGTTGAAGCCCCGCGTGTTGATGACCTTGAAGCCCATGCTCGCGGCCGTCATGTCCACCCCCTTCAGGGTGCCCAGGCTCTCGTAGAAGTCGCCGCTCGGTGCCTCACGGATGGCGATCACATCCATGGTCTCCACCGTCAACGGCGCCTGCTTCTGCTTTTCGGTGATGCGGCTGCCGATGACCTCCGCCTCCTTGAGCAACACCTGGTCCGTGCTCAACCTGAACTTCAACTGCTGGTCCAGGCTCTTCACCGCCACCTCCTGCGGGGCATAGCCGATGAAGCTCACCACCAGCGTGTAAGGTGGCAGCTCGCTCACCTTCAGCTCGAACCTGCCGTCGAGGTCGGTGATGGTACCCGTGGTGGTACCCTTGATGAGCACGTTGGCACCGATGATGGTCTCGCCCGTGTTGCTGTCGGTGACCGTGCCGCGCAGCACATAGGGTTGTGCACTGGCCAGTAGTGCGAGGCAGCAGGTGGCCAGCAGGAACAGGTGACGCAGGGCTGGGGCGGGAATGATCATGCGGTGATGGATACGTTGGGGCTGCCGCCGCTGGCACGGCGGCGCAGGGCGAAAGTTAGCGGGATGGCGGTATCCGCGTAGTGCATCGGTGCATCCTACAGGCCCCTGGCCAGGGCGGTCGCCATGGCCACCATCACCAGCAGCAATGGCAGTTGCGCGAACGTGAGGCGCGCCAGCAGGGGGGCCTTGGAGATGTCAGGACCGCCCCCCTTTTTCAAAGCAAGGCGCCAGCGTACCAACGTGACCATGGGCAGCAGTTCCAGCAGGAACACCAGTCCGAAGAGCCCCATCTTGCCCATGAACCAATGGCTCTCCAGGTAGTGGTCGGTGCCCTTCTCCAAGCCGCCGAACGCACGCCACGATCCGGTGGCCACCCACCCGACCGCCGCAACGCCGTACCAGTTGTCCGCCATGAACACCGCACGCAACCCTTCGTTGCCCCGCAGGTCACGCAGCGCCCGCCAGCGCGCATACACCGCCGCAAAACCGATGGCCAGCAGCAGCAGGTGAACGGTGGCGATGAGGTAGCGCAGGGTCATGTGGCGGGCCGTTGGTGACACAAAGTAAGGAGCGGCCGTCCTCCAAGTACGCGATGGGCACCGTCCTATGCTCCGCGTTGTTCACCTTTGCGGCATGCCCGTCACCCTTACCAGCCACGGCGCCGCAGGAACGGTCACCGGATCGAAGCACCTGCTCACGGTGCAGCGCGCCGATGGCAGCAGCAGCCGGATCCTGCTGGATTGTGGCATGTTCCAGGGGGAGGCGGTGCGCGATGAGCGGCACGACCCCAACCGCACCTTCGGCTTCGATCCCACGGAGGTGGACGTGGTGGTGCTGAGCCATGCACACATCGACCACAGCGGCTTGCTGCCCCGCCTGGTGAACGAGGGCTACCAAGGTCCCATCTGGAGCACCGCTGCCACCCGCGATCTATGCGTGATCATGCTGGCGGACAGCGCGCATATCCAGGAGTACGATCACCAGTACGACCTGAAGCGCGCCCGCAAGCGCGGCCGGGAACCCGAGTTCGATGAGCCGCTCTACGACAAGGACGATGTGGCGCCCACGCTGGAGCGGTTCAGCACACTGGCCTATGGCGAGCATCGTACGATCGCGCCAGGCGTGGAGCTTCATTTCACCGATGCCGGCCACATCCTTGGCAGTGCGGCCATCCATCTGCGCATCGATGATGGGCTGCGGCGGCTGAACCTCTCCTTCACCGGTGACGTGGGCCGCTATGTGGAACGGCTGCTACCCGAGCCGGAGCCCTTTCCGCAGGCCGATGTGATCCTCTGCGAGTGCACCTACGGTGACCGTGACCATGCCCCGGTGGCAGAGGCGGAGGACGAGCTCCTGCGCCATGTGATGCAGGTGTGCGTGCAGAACAGGGGCAAGCTGATCATCCCGGCCTTCAGCATCGGCAAGACCCAGGAGATCCTCTACACGCTGAACAGCCTCAGCAACGATGGCCGGTTGCCGCGCATTCCGGTCTTCGTGGACAGTCCGCTCGCCATCAGTGCCACCGACATTGCGCGGCAGTACAGCACATTGTTGCGCCCCGCCGTGCGCGCGGAGCTGGAACGCGACCCGGACCTGTTCTCCTTCCCCGGGGTCGAGTTCGTGCGTTCACCGGACCGCAGCAAGCAGCTCAATGGGCAGCATGGCCCTTGCATCATCGTGGCGGCCAGCGGCATGATGGAGGCGGGCCGCGTGCGCCACCACCTGCGCAACTGCCTGCCGGACGGGCGCAACGGCGTGCTGACCGTGGGATTCTGCGCACCCGGCACACTGGGTGCACGCTTGTTGGAGGGGGCCACGGAGGTGTCGCTCTTCGGTGACGTGGTGCCGGTGCGTGCGCGCATCCTGCGCATGGAGTTCTACAGTGCGCATGCCGACCGCAATGAACTGGTTCGCTACCTGTCCTGCCAGCAGGCGGCAGGCGTGGACCGCGTGCTCCTTGTCCATGGCGTGGACGATGCGTTGGAAGGCATGCGCGAGCGTTTGTCCGGAGCGGGTTTCAGGCGCGTGGAGATCGCCCGTCGGGGACGCTCCATCACCCTTTGATACCGCTGTTGATGGTGTCCGCGTGTCCGGCCGGGGTCAGCTCCCGCCGGCAAAGCCGATGGCCTGTTTGAGGCTGGGGGGGAGGGGGGGCAGCCTGCGTCGCTCGAAGAGGAAGCTGCTGAGGTCCGCGATCTCGCTGAAGATGTAGTGGCTGTCCATGGCGCCCTTGAGGTAGGCCTTGCCCGTGCTTCCGCCCGTGCCCACGCGCAGGCCGATCATGCGGTGCACCATGTTGATGTGGCGGTTGCGCCATGCGGCGAGGCCCTCGTCGATGTCGAGCAGCACCTGCAGGAAGCGGAAGGCCTGCTGGAAAATGGGCTCGTCGCGGTACAGCATGATGAAGAGCGCGCTGCGGGCCGCTTTCGGGCTCAACCGGCGCTCGGGGTCGCCCTCCACGAAGATCTTCCGCCACAAGGCGGCATTGCCTTCTTCACCTTGCACAAGGCCGGCCGTGTAGGACCGCTCCAGTTGGTCGAAGAAAGCACCGCCATCCCCCGGCCAATAGGACCGTTCCAGGAAGGGCATGCGCTCCAGCCATGCGTTCACCAGTTCCAGCAAGGTGGGCTGCGACTCGAGCGCCTCGATCTCCGCCTTGTCGCCGGGCTTCAGCTGGCTGGTGTAGTACTGCCGGCCGAAGCGCTTTTCCATGCGCAGTCCCAGCCGCGCTTCAAGCACCTTGAACTGCATGCTCTGGAACCCGCTCGCAGGCCGCAGCAGGTCGCGGAAGTCGAGGAAGTCCAAGGGGGTCATCGTTTCCATGATGTCCATCTGGTGCACCAGAACGCCCAGGATGGTCTTTACACGCTCGAGGCGGTGTACGGCCACATTGAGCTCCCCGTTGTTGTCGTCCACGTGGCGGTCGGAGAAGATGTCGATCACGCTCCCCACTTCGTGCAGCACTTGCTTGAACCACAGCTCGTAGGCCTGGTGGATCACGATGAAAAGCAGCTCGTCATGGGCCTTCACGCCGTGCTTGTCGCTCTCGGGTGCTTGTGCGTTCAGGATCTTGTCCAGCTGGAGGTACTCCGGGTAGTAGACGTTGCTCATGTATACAAGGGCCCGGGTGGGCGGCCAAATGTAGCGGCCACCAGCATGAAAGCACCGGATCAACGTCACCCCGCTCCGCTACGGGCGCAAAAAGGCCTGCCTGTGATGCCTATTTCACTTCCCTGGCGCGAGGGGCGGCTTTGGACTCTCGTCGTTCCTTGCGCAGTTCCAACAACTTGCGGTATTGGTCATCCGTGAGCACGGTGCGCAGCTCGGCGTCCCGTTGCGCGCGCACCGCCTTGGCCTTCACCTTGTGAGCCTCCCCGTCCAGGCCGGAGCCACGCAGCTCGTCCATTCGTTTCGTGTAGGTGTCGTTGATCGCACGCACTTTGCCGGCCTGTTCATCGTTGAGGCCCAATTGCTGCATCAGCTCTCCGCTGCGCTGCTGGCCCCGTATTCCCCGCTGCCCTCCTTGCTTCTCCTGCTTCTCGTTGCGCCGTGCCTCGTTCAGTTCCTTCAGGTGAGCGTATTGTTCCTCCGTCAGCACGGCCTTCAGATCGGCGGAACGCTGCTGATGCAGGGCCTTTGATCGCTCCTTGCGTGCGGCCTCCTCCATGCCGGCGCTCCGCACATCGGCCATTCCCTTCGCGAATTCGCTGTTGATCACCCCCACCTTCAACGCCTGTTCGTCGTTCAGGCCCAGCTCGCGTACCAACTGTGCGGTGCGTTCCCCCGCCCGCTCCTGCAGGCGCTGTTCCTGCCTGCCCGGGTCGCGTTCCATGGCGGGTGATTGAGCGTGCATGCCGGCGGACCCTGTGGCGATGCAAAAGGTCATCAGGAGGATGTGCTTGGTCATTGTTGTTGAGGGTGGTTCATCTCTTGGACGAGGGAACGGTGAATGGGTTTGATCGAGCGAAGAGCACGGGGCTAATATGGCGCAGCAACGCAAAAGATACCACGTAGGCGAGCGCGGACAGGTCCTGCTCAGGAGCCCTTGAAATGCTCCTGCATGAACAGCTGCACCGTACGGTTGAAGAGCTCGGGCACTTCGAGGTTGGTCAGGTGGCCCGCGCCTGGCAGCACCACCAGCCGCGCGCCGGGCATCGCATCGGCCATCGCCTGGCTGGTGGGCAGCGGCATCAGTGTATCGTGCTCGCCGGTGATGATGAGCGCGGGCACCTTCAGGCGTTGCAGAACGGCCAGCCGGTCCGGCCGCTGAGCCATGCCCAGCGCGGTGGCCGCCACGGTCTCCGGTCGTTGTCGGGCGATGATGCTGGTGACCAGCCCTGCCAACTCCGGACGCTCGCTGCGGGTGGCAGGCCCCAGCAGGTTGGGCACCATGCCGCGGGCGATCACGTCCATCCCCTTTTCACGTGCGTTCCGTGCCATCTCGTGGCGGGCGGCAACACCGTCCTCGTCGTCGGCGCTGCTCCGGGTATTGCACAGGATGATGCCTGCAAGGCGTTCAGGCCACCGTTCTGCGAAGGCCATGGTGATATAGCCACCCATGCTCAAGCCGCACATCACCACCTTCCCGATGCCGCGCGCATCCATGCGTTCCTTGATGTCCGCTGCGTGTGAACGCATGGGCATGATCGCCGGCAGCTCACGTGTGTCGGTCCCGAACCCGCGCAGGTCCTCCGCGATCACTTCCGTGAGGCCCGAAAGCCCAGCCACCTGTGGAGCCCACATGCCGGCGTCCAAGGGAAAGCCGTGGACCAGTAGCAGGGGGGGGGCTTCATGCATGGTGCAAAGATGTGCGGCTTCCGTCTCGCACTTCACACAAAGTTAACGTTCGGCGAACCGCCGCATGTTCGTCAGGCATCCATAGTCAGCCCCGGTCATGGGTGTTCGGTACTGTGTGCCTGTACGATGATCTCGTGATCCTCCCAGCGCACCACCTGGCCTGCCCGTACCTTGCATGTCCTGCGCAGCTCCTGCGATCCATCCACGGATACCCCCCCTTCGGCCACAAGTTGCTTGCCCTCGCCGCCGCTGAGGCAGATGCCCACGAGTTTCAACAGCTGGTTCAATTCCACGAATTCGCCGCGCAGGGTGAATGTGTGCCGGTGCATGTGCGCAAGGTAGGGGTGGTCAGCCATGGAAGACACGGCTTGCACGGATCAGGCCATCCCGCACCTCAAGGAGCTCTCCCACGCGCAGGTCCGGCTCTCCCTCCACATGGCGCAGGTATTCAATGAAGACCCGTTGCCCATCGGCCGTGTAACCGATGGGGTAGTATTGCAGGCTGGGAAGCCGTTGGAAGGCATCGTGCCACCATGCGCGCAGGGCCTCATGCCCCCGGATCATCCCCTGTGTTCCCGGACGCTGTGCCAGTAATTTCGGGCTGAAATGACAGGCATCGGCTGCGTAGAGGGCCAGCAGATCGTCCAGTTCATGGGCATTGAACGCGGCCACCCAGGCGTGCGCGATGCGGAGGTTGTCGTCCACCATGGCCCAAAGGTCGTTCACCGCCGGTGACCATCAGCTTGTGCGGTGCTGCACTCACGCGCTACTTTAGCGGGCCCTGTACAACGGGAAGCACCTCCACAGCATGCACGGCATGAGGAAGCTCCAGACCCTATCCCTGGCAATGATGCTCGCCACACCATCGGCTGCGCAGACGCGCGCCATCGCCTTCTCTGAGTTCGACCTGGAGAACGGGTTGCACGTGATCCTGCACGAGGACCACAGCACCCCCATTGTCGCCATCGGTGTGATGTACCATGTGGGCAGCAAGAACGAGGACAGGGACCGGCGTGGTTTCGCCCACTTCTTCGAGCACCTTCTGTTCGAGGGGTCGGCCAACATCGACAGGGGGGAGTTCAGCCGTCATGTGGAGCGGGCTGGCGGTGTGCTGAACGCCAATACCACGGGCGATCGCACCTACTACTACGAAGTGCTGCCGAGCGAGCAGTTGGAGTTGGGGCTCTGGCTGGAGAGCGAGCGCATGCTGCATGCCAAGGTGGATCAGAAGGGGGTGGATACACAGCGGGAGGTGGTGAAGGAGGAACGGCGGCAGCGCTATGAGAACCAGCCGTACGGCAGCATCCTCATCGAGGTGTTGAAACGGGCCTACAGCGTGCATCCGTACCAATGGCCCACCATCGGCTTCATGGAGGACCTCAACGCAGCGTCCGAGGCGGATTACAAGGCGTTCTACAAGAAGTTCTACGTGCCCAACAATGCTGTGCTGGTGGTGGCCGGTGATATCGACCAGACCCGGGCAAGGGAGCTGGTGGGCCGCTACTTCGCTGACATTCCGCGCGGCGCCGACGTGAAACAGCCGGTGATCGAGGAGCCACCGCTGCCAGGCGAGGTGCGTGATGTCATCTTCGACCGCATCCAGCTTCCCGCGGTGGTCACCGCCTACCGCACTCCCGCGCTCGGCACCCGGGACTTCTACGCGGTCGATCTGCTGAACCGCCTGCTGTCCAATGGCAACTCGTCACGCCTCAATGTGGCGTTGAAGGAGGAACAGCAGAAGGCGGTCTACGTGGGCGCCTTCAGCCTGCCCTTTGAGCATCCCGGACTGGCGATCCATTTCGCCATCGCCAACGCCGGCGTGGTGCCCCAGGAATTGGAGCGTTCCATGGATGCCGAGGTCGGTCGCATCATGCGTGAAGGCGTACCTCCGCTTGAGTTCGAGAAGCTCAAGGCCCAATTGGAGACCGAATACGTGGCGGACAACAGCCGTGTGGCGGGTGTGGCGAACAACCTTGCCACGGCCCATACCATGCTGGGCAGTGCCGCTCAGATCAACAGCGAACTGGACCGCTACCTCGCGCTCACCCCCCAGGACCTGCAGCAGGCGGCTGCCACCTACTTCACACCCGAACGTCGGGTGGTCCTGCACTACCTGCCGCTATCCCAGAAACCGCAGCCATGATCAGCGCCGGGCACCCCCGCACCTCCAGGGTCACGCTTGTTGGCCTGAGCCTGTTCCTATCCCTGTCCATGAACGCACAGCTGAACCGCAGCAGACCGCCCGCTCCAGGCCCCGCACCCACGGTGCACCTCGGGGAGCACCAAACGTTCACCCTCAAGAACGGCATGCGCGTGATCGTGGTGGAGAACCACAAGTTGCCCATGGTCAGTGTGCAGGTGCGGTTCGATATCCCGCCGATCGTGCAGGGCGAAAAGGCTGGCATGGTCGACCTGGTGGGTGAGCTGCTCGCCGCTGGCACGGACCGCATGAGCAAGGCGCAGATCGATGAACAGGTGGATCAACTGGGCGCCTCGCTGGCCACCTCCAACGACGGCATCTACGCCAGCTGCCTGAAGAAGAACCTCGGAGCGCTCCTCCCCCTGGTGAAGGACATCGTCACCGCACCGGCCTTCCCCGAGCGTGAGTTCGCGAAGGTGATGACCCGAACCCGCTCCGGTCTGCAGCAGCGGCGGGAGGATCCGGACGCCATCGCCGAGGTCGTGGGCCGTGCGGTGATCTACAGCCGCACGCATCCTTACGGCGAAGTGACCACGGAGCGCACGCTGGACAACGTGTCGGTGAAGCACATCAGGGGATACTACCAGCTCTTCTTCCGCCCTGAACAGGCCTACCTCGTATTCGTGGGTGATATCACGGCGAAGGAGGCCAAGGGCCTTGCCAACCAGTATTTCGCCGGGTGGAAGCCCACGCGACCGGCCACCATCAGGAACGAGGATGGCAGTGAGGACATGGAGGGCCTGGGCCGGGTGCGCATGATGCCCAAGGTGGCTGTTCCCTCGGGAACACGCCGGGTGAACGTGGTGGACAGGCCGGGTGCGGCGCAATCCGTCATCCGGGTCGGCTTCCCGCTGAACCTGCAGCCACGCGATCTCCGCGCGCTATCGGCCCAGGTGATGAACACCATTCTGGGCGGTGGTGTCTTCAACGCCCGCCTGATGCAGAACCTGCGCGAGGATAAGGGGTGGACCTATGGTGCGTACTCCTCATTGGATGCGGACCGGTTCAACGGGCATTTCCATGCCAGCGTGAGCGTGCGCACGGCAGTAACGGACAGTGCGGTGTACGAGATCATCCGGGAGCTGGACCGCATGGTGAACGAACCGGTCACTGCGGAGGAGCTGGAGCTGGCCAAGCGGTTCATGGCCGGCAGTTTCGGGCGCAGCCTTGAGGACCCGCGCACGGTGGGCCGTTTCGCCTTGAACACCTATTTGAACGGACTGCCGGAGAACCACTACGCCACCTACCTGAAGCGGCTGGACGCCGTTACGGTGGAGGATGTGCAGGCTGCTGCTGCGGCATTCCTGCATCCCGATCAAGCGGTGGTGCTCGTGGTGGGCGACCTCGAACAGTTCGAGGAGGGTCTTGGTGCCATCAGCATGGATCGTTCCAGGCCTGTGCTGCGGCTTGACGAGGATGGTGCCCTCTGGGAGGAACCCATCACGCCGGTCAACGACCGCACAGCGGAGGAGGTCATCGCTGCATACATCAAGGCGGTGGGTGGCCGGGAGGCCATCGCCAAGGCTGCGCACCTGCGACGGACCGCCAGCGGAACCCTGAAAGGGAGGCCGCTGCGTTACACCGAGTGGTTCGCTCCGGGCAGGAAGTACCGGTCGGAGAGCATCGTGAACGATATCCCTGTGGAGGAGGTGATCCATGACGGGGACCGTGCCGCTCGTCGCGGGGAGCAAGGCCAGGAGGAACTTTCCGATGTGGACCTGCAGGAGCTGGTTTTTTTCGCCCATCCCATACCCGAAGCGGACCTGGAAGGGCGGTTGGACCGGATGGTGCTCGCAGGACGCACCCCGGTGGGCGATCGGGAAGCCTTCAAGGTGGTGTTCATGACACAGCATGGCACCACCATCGCCGACCTGTTCGATACGGAGAGCGGCCTCCTGGTGCAGCGGGTGGAGGAGAAGTACATGGACGGTCGCAATGTGCGCATCGTATCGCGCTTTTCCGATCACACGGATCACCACGGCCTAATGTTGCCCGGTCGCATCGTTCGGACCGGGCATCCTGCAGGCAGGATGGAACTGGTGTTGGATGCCGTAGACGTGGGGCCACAAGCGGTGGCTGTTCCGTTCGCCACGGGCCTGCCTCCCGTTGTGGAGCCTGCGGAATACGTGACAGATCCCGGCGATGGCTCGCGTGAGATCGAGAACATGGCCCCCGGCGACGGCAGTGAGGAGGAATGATCAGTCCAGCGGGATCACCTCCGCACGCCGTGGTCCGGTATGCTTGACGGCGCCGCGAATGCTTTTCGCCAGCGCCTCCAACAGGCGTCTGCGGGCGTAGGGCCTGCGCACCACCAGGCTCACCTGGCGCACGGGTTCCGGTGCCTTGAACCGCCGCACGTGCGGATCATCGTTCGCGACGCTGAGCTCCGGTACCAAGGTCATGCCGCTCCCCTTGCGCACCAGATGCTTCAAGGTTTCGATGCTGCCGCTCTCGTACAGCACGTTGGGGTGCCCACCGGCGCTCGGACGGTCGCAGAAGCTCAATGTCTGCTCCCTGAAACAGTGGCCCTCGCTCAATACCCAAAGCGGACGGTCGCGCAGATCAGCCCGGCTAAGCGACCTGCGCTCCCATAGGGGGTGTCCGGGGTGCAGGTAGGCCAGGAACCGCTCCCCGAAGAGCGCAACCTCCTCGAACTGCCCGGCGTCCACCGGTGTCACCAGGATCCCCACGTCGAGGTCGCCGCGCTTCAACCCCTTCAGTATCCTGCTTGTCCTGCGCTCATCGATGGTCAGTTGGATCGCCGGATGGCGCTCCGCGAACCCCGGCAGGAACAACGGTATCAGGTAGGGGGCGAGTGTCGGGATGATGCCGATGCGCAGGGACCCGCCAAGACCGGTGTGTAGATCATCGACCATCGCTTGTACCTGGCCTGCCTCGCGCAGCACAGCGCGCGCCTGATCAATGATGGGTTTGCCCGCTGCGGTCGGCACCACCGGATGTTCACGCCGGTCGAACAGCTCCACCTCCAGTTCCTCCTCCAGCTTGCGCAGCTGAACGGTGAGCGTGGGTTGCGACACCCCGCAGGCCTCCGCTGCCTTCCCGAAATGGCGCAACCCATCGAGGGCGACGAGATAATGCAGCTGTTGGAGTGTCATGTGAGAGTACTATTGGATGGAGGATAAATATAGAGAACATCTATTATGACGCTCCTTCGTGACGGCCCGTTCCCCGGTCTGTGCCCCCTTGTGCAGGCGTTCAGACAGGGCGGTGGCTTCATCGATACGACGTAAGGAACGGCTCCCCACCTTTGCATCCATGCTCGGTCTGCAACTACCCACCGATCCCCGTTGGGCCGAACTGGTGCGCCAGGACCTGCCCGAACTGCTCACCGACCATGCCTGGTGCGAACAGAAAGCCGCGTCCAATGCCATCAGCATGATCGTCCGGCACCCTGAGCTGAGCGACCTGGTTGCCGAATTGACACGTATCGCCCAAGAGGAACTGGACCACTTCCGCCAGGTGGTGGACCGCATCCATGCACGTGGCTGGAAACTTGGTCCGGAGCGCCGCGATAACTATGTGAACGAGCTGATGCAATTCGTGCGCAAGGACGGCACCCGCGAGGACCGTCTGGTCGATCGCCTGCTGTTCAGCGCCATGATCGAGGCGCGCAGCTGCGAGCGTTTCAAGGTGCTCACGGAGCAGGTGAACGATGAGGAGCTGCAGGAGTTCTACCGGGCGCTCATGGTCAGTGAGGCGGGGCACTACACCACGTTCATCGGATTTGCCCGTCGGTACGGTGGCAGGGTGGACGTGGATGCCCGCTGGAAGGAGTTCCTCGCTTTCGAGGCGGATGTGGTGGCACGCTATGGCAGGTCCGCCACCATGCACGGGTAGGGGGCATCCCATGCGGCCTTCCCGATGCCCTCCCGGTCCGTCCGTTGCCTTGTTTTTTGCCACCTTCACGTCCCCAACGTCGATCCCATGCGTCCCATCCTGCTGACCATCACCCTTTCCCTCCTCGCCCCCCTGGTGCTATCCGCGCAGAAGACCTACCAGTTCATCACGGTGCCCGGCGATCCCCTGCAAGCCCGTGTCTATACCCTTGACAACGGCCTCCAGGTGTGGCTGAGCCGCAATCCCGACGCGCCACGCATCCAGACCAATATCGCGGTGCGTGCAGGCAGCAAGAACGACCCCGCCGACGCCACCGGCCTCGCGCACTACCTCGAGCACATGCTGTTCAAGGGCACCAGCCGCATCGGCACCTCCAACTGGGAGGCCGAGCGAGCCCTGCTGCAACAGATAAGCGATACCTATGAGGAGCGCCGCACCACCGCCGACCCCGCCTTGCGCGAGCGCCTCTACCGCCGCATCGACAGCCTTTCGACGCTCGCTGCCGCGCATACCATCCCCAACGAGTACGACAAGATGATCAAGAGCCTGGGGGCCCGCGGTACCAACGCCTATACCAGCAACGAACGCACCGTCTACATCAACGACATCCCCAGCGATGAGCTGGAACGCTGGATGGCCGTGGAGAGCGAGCGCATGCAGGAGTGCGTGCTGCGCCTGTTCCACACGGAGCTGGAGACCGTGTACGAGGAGTTCAATCGCACGCAGGACAATGATGGTCGCCGTGCCTACAAGCGCATGAACGAGCTGCTCTTTCCGCACCACCCCTACGGTACGCAGACCACCATTGGGACCGGAGAGCACCTGAAGAACCCCAGCATGGAGAAGATCCATGCCTTCTTCGACACCTACTACGTGCCCAACAACATGGCCGTGATCATCGCCGGTGATATCGAGTTCGACCGCACCATCGCCATGGCCGACCGCTACTTCGGCGCGTGGAAGCCGGGTGCCGTTCCCTCCTTTGCCGTGCCCACCGCCACCCCCATCATCGAACCCCTCATTGACGAGGTGGCCGGTCCCGAGGCCGAATGGGTGGATATCGCCTGGCGCCTTGATGGGGTGGGCAGTGAGGATGCCCTTTACGTGGAGTTGCTGAGCGGCATGCTGCTCAATGGCCGGGCCGGTCTTATCGACCTGGGCCTCGTGCAGACCCAGCGCGTGCTCAATGCAAGTGCCTACGCCAATGTGATGGCCGATCACAGCCAGCTGGAGGTCAGTGGCGAACCCAAGGAAGGACAGCGCCTCGAGGAGGTGCGCGACCTGCTGCTCCAACAGGTGGATGCCCTGCGCAAGGGGGCTTTTGATGATTGGCTCATCGAGGCGGTGGTGAACGACCTTCGTATGCGCCGCATGCGAAGCTGGGGCGAGAGCAACAGCCGCAGTGCTGCCGCCATGACCGATGCCTTCATCCTGCGCAAGGACTGGAAAGCTGAAGTGGCCCTCTATGATCGAATGGCCCGGATCACCAGGCAGCAGGTGATGGATTTCGCATCCAACAGGCTCACCAACGGGCATGTCACCATCTACAAGCGTCAGGGCGTGAAGACCGGCGTACACAAGGTGGAGAAGCCCGCCATCACGCCCATCGATATCAAACGTGGTGGAAGGAGTGCGTTCCGCAGCGAATGGGAGCGCCTGCCGACCACCGCCATGGCGCCCGAGTTCATCGACTACAACTCCGCCATCCAGCGCAGCAACCTGAAGAGCGGTGTGCCACTGGCCGTGGTGAAGAACCCCACCAATGAGCTCTTCAGCCTGCGTTACATCGTGGAAATGGGTAGTCGCCAGGACCGTGCCCTGCCCGTGGCCACCGACCTGTTGCAGTACCTGGGCACTGCCGGCCTGCCACCCGCGGAATTCAAGAAAAAGCTCTTCCGCCTCGGTCTCGAACTCTCGGCCACCACCACGGAGGACCGCTGCTACATCACCCTCAGCGGACTTGGGAAGAGCCTGCCCGATGGCATTGCGTTGATGGAGTCGTTGCTGGCCGATGCACAACCCAACGATGCCGCGCTCGCCAACCTCGTGGCCGACATCCGGAAGTCGCGACAGGATGCCATGCAGGACAAGGGTGCCATCCTCCAGGGGGGGCTCTTCAGCATGGCCCGGTACGGAGCGCTTTCACCGTTCAACGATGTGTTGAGCGATGCGCAGCTCAGTGCCCTCACCAGCGAGGAGCTGCTCGGCCGGGTGCGCAGCCTGATGAGCTACGAGCATACCGTGTTCTACTACGGTGACCGGCCCGCGAAGGAGGTGGCGGGGTTGTTGAACACCGCTCACAAGGTCCCCGCCAAGCGATCCCCCGTGCCCTCCCCGCGCATCTATCCCGAAGTGGAGGTCACCGCCAACAGCGTGCTCTTCGTGGACCATGACATGGTGCAGACCGAACTGATGATGGTGAGCAAGGCCGGGCTCTTTGATGTCGAGAAGATGCCTTACTCCAGCCTCTTCAACGAATACTTCGGCAGCGGGCTCAGCAGCATCGTGTTCCAGGAGATCCGCGAGGCCAAGGCCCTTGCCTACGGTGCCAGTGCGGCCTACACGGTGCCCGCTGATCGCGATGAGGCCCATTATGTGCGGGCGTTCATCGGCACCCAGGCCGACAAGCTCAACGATGCCGTGGACGCCATGCTGAAGCTGATGAACGACATGCCCGAGGCCGCCGAACAGTTCGAAGGCGCCAAGACCAGCGCGCTGAAGGTCATCGCCAGCACCCGCATCACCAAGGAGAACATCTACTGGAATTGGGACGCCGCCCGCCGCCGTGGCCTCGACTACGATGTGCGGCGCACCAACTATGAGCGCATCCCCGGCATCGACATGGCCGCCATGAAGGCCTTCTTCGATCGCGAGGTGAAGGGCCGTCCCTACACCTTCATCGTCATCGGCAAGGAAAGCGCCATGGACATGAAGGCCTTGGAGCGCCTGGGCCCTGTGCGCAAGGTGAGCAAGGCCGAACTGTTCGGCTACGCTGAAGGGAAGAGGTAGGGCGAAGGATGATGCCGGCCGGACCTGACGCGTACAGCGACGTTGGTTGATGCCGTGCATGCCGCTGCAGCTCGTGCCATCGTTGGGCACGTTCACGCGGAGGTCCCAACGCCCCGGCTGCCGACCTTTGTGCCATGAGCAAGGACATCACGGCCGATATCATCTCCATCGGGGACGAACTGCTGATCGGGCAGACCAGCAATACCAATGCGGGATGGATGGGGGAACAGCTGGCGCTGGTGGGCATCCGTGCACGGCAGGTACTGACCATCAGTGACGATCGTACGGCCATCCTGGAGGCCCTGGACGCTGCACGTGCCGATGTGGTGTTGATCACCGGGGGGCTGGGGCCCACCAAGGACGACATTACGAAGCACACCCTGTGCAGCTATTTCGATACCCGGTTGGTGCGTCACCCGCACATCGAGGCGGCCATTGCGGCGTTCTTCCGAAGCATCGGCCGCGAGCCGTTGGAGGTGAACCTGGCGCAGGCGGACCTGCCGGAGGCGTGCAAGGTGGTTCCCAACGACCGCGGCACGGCAAGTGGCATGTGGTTCGAGCGCGATGGGCGCGTGTTCGTGAGCATGCCGGGGGTGCCCTACGAGATGAAGGCGATGATGGAGAAGCACGTGCTGCCCGAACTGCGCGAGACCTTCCACCCGCCCACCATCGTTCACCGCACCATCCTCACCACAGGGCTTGGGGAGAGCCACCTGGCCCAGCGCATCGCTGCGTGGGAGGACAGCCTCGCCGCCGACGATATCAAGCTGGCCTACCTGCCCAGTCCGGGCCTGGTGAAACTGCGGCTGAGCACCTATGCGAACAATGACCCCACGGCGGCGACCGAACGGGTGGCCACGAAGGCGGGGCAGCTCTATCGCCTCATTCCCGAGCTGATCTTCGGTGAAGGGGAGGAGCGGCTGGAGCAGGTGGTGGGCCGGCTGCTGAAGGAGCGTGGGCAAAGCCTGTCGCTGGCGGAGAGCTGCACAGGCGGCTTCGTGAGCCACCTGATCACCGGGGTGCCGGGCAGTTCGGCGTACTACACCGGCGGGGTGGTCAGCTATGCCAACGCAGTGAAGATGGAGGAGCTGGGCATTCCCAGCGATATGCTCGAACTGAACGGTGCTGTGAGCAAGCCGGTGGTGGAACGCATGGCCATGGGCGTCCGGGAGGCATTGCGGACCAATTGGAGCGTGGCCCTGAGCGGAGTGGCGGGTCCGGATGGCGGTACCGCCGAGAAACCGGTGGGGACCGTGTGGATGGCGGTGGCGGGTCCGGACGGGGTGCGCTCCCATGATGGCTTCTTCCCGGGCAGCCGTGACCTGGTCATCCGTCGCAGTGCCCTTGCCGCATTGAATCTGCTGAGGTTGCGGCTGCTTCGATCATGAAGGCGATGGCCCTTCAATTTACAGGACGTGCATCCGTTCCGAAAATTCCCCTACATTTGCACCCCTGAATCAGTTACGCCATGTCCAAGGTCTGCCAGATCACCGGTAAGAAGGTCATCACCGGCCACAAGGTGTCGCACTCGAACATCAAGACGAAGCGCACCTTCGCCCCCAACTTGCAGGACCGCAAGTTCTTCCTCGCTGGTGAGAACAAGTGGGTGAGCCTGCGTGTGAGCGCCAACGGTTTGCGCACCATCAACAAGATCGGGCTGGAAGAAGCCCTCAAGCGCGCCAAGGCCAACGGATACCTCACAGCCTGAACCAACCCGTAACACGCTGCTCCAATGGCCAAGAAAGCGAAAGGCAACCGCATCCAGGTGATCATGGAATGCACCGAGCACAAGACCTCGGGCCTCCCCGGCACCAGCCGCTACATCACCACCAAGAACCGCAAGAACACCACCGAGCGGATGGAATTGAAGAAATACAATCCCATCCTGCGCCGGATGACGGTGCACAAGGAGATCAAATAAGCTGCTCCCTGCGCGATCCTGATAACCCGAAAATGAGCGCTCCGGCGCATGGAACATGGCAAAGAAGACCGTTGCTACCCTGAAGAAAGAAGGCGGCAAGACCTACACCAAGGTGATCCGCATGATGAAGAAGGAAGGCGGTAAAGGCTACTCCTTCGTGGAGCAAGTGATGGCCAGCGACGAGGCGGACAAGCTCCTCGGCGGCAAGTAATACTTCCCTCAACCCGCTCCAGAAAGGCCTTTCCTGTCGGGGAGGCCTTTCTACGCATACGGACCATGGCGTTCTTCGGACTTTTCGGCAGGAAAAAGGAGGCGGCCCAGGAGGCGGCCGAACAGCAGGCCCTCGAAGCGGGTCTGGAGCGGTCGCGCGAAGGGCTATTCGGCAGGCTCACGCGCGCCATCGCCGGCAAAAGCACCATCGACGAGGAGGTGCTGGACCACTTGGAGGAGGTGCTTGTGAGCAGTGATGTGGGCGTGGAAACCACCCTGCGCATCATCCAGCGTGTGCAGGAGCGCGTGAAGCGTGACAGGTACGTAAGTACTTCCGAGCTCAACGGCCTGCTGCGCGAGGAGGTGGCGGCCCTGATGAAGGACCCCGCCCCCGTGGATCCGGCCATCAAGCCCTATGTGATCATGGTGGTGGGTGTGAACGGCGTGGGCAAGACCACCACCATCGGCAAGCTCGCCAACGCCTTCAAGAAGGAAGGCCGAAGTGTGGTGCTGGGGGCTGCGGATACCTTCCGGGCCGCTGCGGTGGACCAGCTGCGCATCTGGAGCGAGCGCGTGGGCGTGCCACTGGTGCAGCAGGGCATGAACGCCGATCCGGCGGCTGTGGCCTACGACGCGGTGGAGAGCGCCAAGGCACGCGGTGCCGACGTGGTCATCATCGATACCGCCGGCCGCCTGCACAAGGTGGTGCCCGATGCCCCCCACGAAGTGCTTCTGGTGCTTGATGCCAGCACGGGGCAGAACGCCATTGAGCAGGCGCGGCAGTTCACCAAGGCCACGGATGTAACGGCCCTGGCCCTTACCAAGATCGATGGAACGGCCAAGGGAGGGGTGGCCATCGGCATCAGTGACCAGTTCAACATCCCCATCAAGTACCTGGGGGTGGGCGAAGGCATCGATCACCTGCAGCTGTTCGACAGAAAGGCGTTCACCGAGGCGCTCTTCAAGTAGCACGTATGAAAGCCCGCACCACCAAGAAGACCAAGGTGAACGTGGTCACCCTGGGCTGCTCCAAGAACACCTTCGACAGCGAGGTGATGATGGCCCAATTGAAGGCCAATGGCATCGCCGTGGAGCATGAGGCTGAGCACGATGGGCATAACGTCGTGGTGATCAACACCTGCGGTTTCATCGAGAACGCCAAGCAGGAGAGCATCGATACCATTCTGTCGTGGGCCCATGCCAAGGACCAGGGCTTGGTGGATAAGGTGTATGTGACCGGTTGCCTCAGTCAACGTTACGCGCCCGAACTGAAGGATGGCATCCCACAGGTGGATGCGTGGTTCGGTACGCGCGATCTGCCCCGCCTGCTCAAGACCCTGAAGGCGGACTACAAACACGAACTGGTGGGGGAGCGTCTCCTCACCACACCCGCCCATTTCGCCTACTTCAAGATCAGCGAGGGCTGCGACCGCAAATGTTCCTTCTGCGCCATCCCGCTCATGCGCGGCCGGCATGTGAGCACGCCCATGGAACAGCTTGTGGCCAATGCGGGCAACCTCGCCAGGCAGGGCGTGAAGGAGTTGATCCTCATCGCCCAGGACCTCACCTACTACGGACTGGACATCTACAGGAAGCGCAACATCGATGAGCTCGTTGCCCGCCTGAGCGATGTGGAGGGGATCGATTGGATACGCCTGCACTATGCCTTCCCTTCGGGTTTCCCCATGGAAGTGCTGGATGTGATGCGCGACCGCAGCAACGTGTGCAACTACCTGGACATGCCGCTGCAGCATGGCAGCACACGCATGCTCACCCGCATGCGGCGCGGCATCACGCAGGAGAAGACCGAAGCGCTGGTGAACACCATCCGCGACAGGGTGCCAGGTATCGCCATCCGCACCACGCTCATCAGTGGGTTCCCCGGCGAATCACAGGCGGACCATGACGACAACCTGCGATGGATAGAGCGGATGCGGTTCGACCGTCTGGGCGCCTTTACATACAGCCACGAGGAGGACACACATGCCCATTCCATGGCGGACGATGTTCCCCCGGAGGTGAAGGAGCAGCGTGCCCAGGAGATCATGGAACTGCAGGCCGGGATCAGCCAGGAGCTGAACCAGGCCAAGGTGGGGAAGGTCTTCCGTGTGCTGGTGGACAAGGCTGAGGCGGGCCACTACATAGCACGGACGGAGTTCGATTCGCCCGAGGTGGATAACGAAGTGCTGGTGCCGTTGGATGGCACTTACCTGCGCATCGGGGATTTCGCCGAGGTGCGGATCACCGCAGCCCGGGAACACGAACTGGTGGGGGAGGTGGTGCCCGCTACTTGAGCGTCTCGAAGTATCCTGACAGTACCTGTCTCTGCCCTTCCGTCAGTTCGGCATCCGGGTGCATGAAGGTGTAGGAATGCAGCGGCATTTCGCCTTCCATGATGAGTTCAACCGCCTCTTCAGCGAAATGCCTCCGCTTCTTCTCCGGCAGTTCACCCCATTCCGAGAGGTTGCCCTCCGCCCGGGCCTCGTCCACATGGTGCTGCACCCACCAGTTCACCGGTGTGATCCGGTCATACCAGGGATAGACGGTCTGGTCGCTATGGCAGTCGTAACACGCGGTACGCAACAGGCCGGCCACCTCGTCCCCGGGTTGCGTCAGGGCGATGAGGTCCAACCCCGGATCGCTGGCGGACACGGAAGTGTCCGGTCGGATGAACTGTGCCACCCCGAAGGCCAATGCGGCCAGAACGAGCGCTCGCTTCATGCCGCCAAGCTACGGGGCCGCCTGGACACGCGGAATGACGTGCATCAGCGGCAGCGCTGCGGGAAGGCACAGGCCTACCTTTGCACGCGCATGGAGGTGCTTCGGATACCATACAGCGACAGCCGCACGGTGGCCCCGCTCGTGCAAGCCTATCTGAGCGGTGAGCCGGCCCTGCGCGATCATTATGTCCATGCCCCCCACCAGGAGGGACTGCATGCCGCCTCACATCGGCCCTTCGACCCCTTTTCGAGGCAGGTGCTCGTTGAAGTGCTGCGCGACCAATATGCCGGGTTGACGGCTACTGCCGCGGTGCACGCCAACATCGACCTCCTTGCCCGACCCGATGCGCTGACCATCACCACGGGTCACCAGTTGGTGTTATTCGGTGGACCCCTGTACGTGCCTTTCAAGATCCTGAACGTGATCCGCATGGCCCGCGAACAGGGCGAGCGCCTGCGGCGCCCGGTGCTGCCGGTGTTCTGGATGGCCACGGAGGACCATGACCGCGCCGAGGTGGACCATGCCTGCCTCCGGGGCGAGCGCATCCACTGGCCCGGGGCTGCCGGTGGCCCGGTGGGGCGGTTGCCGCTCCATGGCATCGAACCGATGGTGGAGGAGGCTGTTCAGGCTTTGGGCGAAGGCGCACATGCTGCCCGGTATGCGGCGCTCATCCGCACGTGTTACCGCGCCGATCGTACCCTTGCGGAAGCCACGCGCCTCCTCCTGCACGCCCTGTTCGGTGAACAAGGCCTGCTCATCATCGACGGGGACGATCCCCGCTTGAAGCGCCTGTTCATCCCCGTGATGCGGGAGGAATTGCTGCACCAGGTGGCCGAACGCACGGTTCGGCATGCGAACGAACTCCTGCCCGCGGGGTATGAAGGACAGGCTCACGCACGTCCCATCAACCTGTTCCACCTGGCTCCCGGACACCGCCGCCGCATCGTGGAGGAGGGGGGACGGTTCCGGGTATCGGATGGTGGGCCCAGCTGGTCCGCCGATGAGATCCTCGCTGCGTTGGAAGAGAACCCGGCCGACTTCTCGCCCAATGTGCTTTTAAGGCCGCTGTACCAGGAGACCGTTCTTCCCAACATGGCTTACATCGGTGGGGCTGGTGAGCTGGCCTACTGGCTTCAACTGAGGTGGCTTTTCCAAGCCACGCGGATCCCCATGCCCGTGTTGTTGTTGCGCACAAGTGCCGCCTTCCTGCCCGCCAAGCGCTGGCGCCAATGGCAGGAACTGGGCCTGCAGGCGGAGGCGCTCTTCGCCGACCCGGCAATGGTCCGTCGCGAGGTTGCTGCTGCAGCTGTGGATCATCGCACGGAGCTTGGTGCGGAGCGGGACGCTCTTCATGCCATCTATGAACGACTGCATGCAACGGTTGCCGCGGCCGATCCCACCCTGCGTGGCGCGGTGGATGCCCGTGAGGCATCTGCGCAACGGGGGCTTGAACGCTTGGAACGCTCCCTGTTGCGCGCGGCAAGGCGGCGTGCCGGTGACCGGCTTGCCCATCTTGATGCCACCGTTGATTCGCTGCGCCCGGGAGGCGTGTTGCAGGAGCGTCAGGAGAACATGCTGCCGCTGCTCTCCGACCGCGGAGCCTCGTTTTTGGAATTGCTTCAGCGCGAGCTTGATCCCTTGGAGCACTTCTTCACCGTGCTGGTGGAAGCGTGACCGCCCAGCAGCATGCTGATGTGATCCACCTGATCTGGAGCTCACCCGGGCGGTGATGGCCAGGCTTCAGAATACGAAGCGCGCGCTTTCCGTCCGCTCTCCGTCCGCAAGGCGCAGCAGGTATGCACCTGACCGCAGGAGGGGCATGGTGATGCTCAGAAGGTCATCGCCCTGAACGGTGCCCCTGATGATCATGCGGCCTGTCATGTCCAGCAATTCGTAGTGGCTTCCCGCGCGGAAACCGTGCAACGCGTTCAACCGGCCCTCCCCCACGAAAACGCTCAACGGCCGGGCCGTGTTGCGGCCCATCACCACGCTCACCACGGCGCTCACCGAGCTGGCTCCGTCGTGGTCCGTCTGGCGCAGTCGGTAGTAGCTCACACCCTGCAGCGGTGCGCGGTCAAGGTCCGAATAGGAGAGGGGCAGGTCGCTGAAGCCCGCGCCTGGTACCTCCAGAACAGGGCTGAAGAGGTTGCCGTCCGCGCTGCGTTCCACCGTGAAGAGTTCGTTGTTGCGTTCATTGGCGGTGGTCCAATCCAATCGCACGCTTGTTCCTTCCGGCTTGGCTGTGAAGCCGATCAAGCTGATGGGCAGTGGGTTTTCGTTGGACACAGAGGCCAATGTCCACGGGCTGAACAGGGTCTGGACCCCATCGGAGATCACCGTTCCGGAGGGGGCGAGCGGCGTGGCGCCACCATTGCCACGGTCCTGCCAGATACCCAGGACAGCGTCCCAACGTGCCACGCGCAGATCGGGTGGGGCGGTCACACCACAGCTCTCCGGCGTATCCCAGGTCAGTTCCACCACGGCGTTGCTGGAACCGGCGCTACGGTCGATGATCCAGTACTCGCAATCACTGATATGATCGAGGGTGGGTTCCATGGCAGTGCCCCACGAATAGGCGGTGATGGGGAAGTACTCTGCGGTGAAGGCCCCGGTCGTTGTTCCGCTCAACGCAGAAAGGCCACAGGGGCGCAAGTTGCCATCCTTGCCCACAGGGAACGTGAAATCCGTGTTGCCGACCTTCTGCACCGGTCCGTGCACGAAGCTGAGGTCTGAGGCGTTCACCGCGGTCGATCCTGCACGCATCGTCAGGAGCTCCGTGGCGGTGGAGAAAATGCGGCCACCGCTCAGGTCCAGTTCGGCGCGCACTTCCACAGGGCTTGACAGGAGTACATCACCTGCGCTCTTTGCCAGCTGCAGTGAACCGAACACCTCCGCACCGTTGGCGATGGAGATGGATTGGTCCACATTCCCGTTGAGGATGACCCGCGAGTTGAGGTCCTGGAAGTGGAGTTCACTCTCAAGGTTCGTCCAGTTCCCACCGAGCAGGAGGGTGCCGCTGTTGCCTGCGGCTCCTTGCAGGTCCAGGAGACCTCCCGTACCGATGGTCAGGTCATCTTCGATCCGGATGACCCCTCCGGCTTCACAGCGTAGTATCGCCTCGTTCACCGCCCCCGGTGTAACGCCCGTCACGTTGATCGACGTGCAGTTCAATTCGCTGACGTCCAGCACGCTGGTGGTCAGGCCGCCCGCAGCGGCGGTGCGACTGATGTTCAGCGGGCCATCGATGGTGAGGGAGCTGCCGTTCCGCACGATCAGCTGGCGTGGAAGGCCGCCGGAGGTGTGCAACAGGCTGGCGCACTCTGCGGCGCTCCCGGCAACAAGGCCCACTTCGCAGTTACGCGCAGCGAAGGCCGCATCCACCGTGACGTTCGTTGCGATCGTCGGAACCCGTGCGTCATCCCAGTTCTTGCAGTCGAACCAGTCGGTGCTTGTGCTGCCCCGCCAGCGGCCTTCCACGAAGGGGGCCACCGTGATCGGCAGGATCGGGGCGGTGAGCCAGTTGAACCCACCCGTACCATAGTCTGCGCAGCTCGCATAACTCGCCCAGTTGGCAGGATCGTCCACCCGGATGATCCAGTCACGCTGGCTTGCGGCGGTCATCGGGCCGACATACTTATTGAAATCGGTGGCCAGCGTGGGGGCCATGCTGAAGCAGGGAAGGCCCGGTGGCAGGTTGCTGCGCTGGTTGTCCGCGGTGGATCCGGCGCACGACGCGGACCATGGGAATGAAGGGTTCGTTGAAAAACCATAGAGCAGGGAGCCGCTGTAACCGGCGTTGTGCGCACCTGGTGTGTTCGTTGTCCAGGCGCCACCTTGTGCAAAGAAGAGCTGGTCACCACCGGAGTTCATGTTCACCGCGTTCACCAGGCCGGCAGCCGAAGCACAAGACCATCCCGCATCCGGTGAAATACCCGTGATGTTGCCACTTCCGCTGGTATTGGATATCCGCAGGGTCACCACCTGGCCGGCAGGAATGGCGATGCCCGATCGGGTGATGGTGACGGTTCCCTCCGTGTTCCCCCAAAAACCTGCGGTGCACCGGCTGAACCCGTTGTCCGTTATGATGATCGCCGTTCCGGGCGTGATCGGCTTGAAGCAGAAGAAGCTGACCTGGTCCTCACCGACACCTCCACCGCACGCGGCTGCATTTGAGTTGACACCGACGACAACAAGATCGCCCGGTTCAAGTGTGGCGGGTGGCGTGTCGTTGTCGCCGATCGTCAGGGTACCCACGTTGTTCGACCCGATCGCATAAGCGGCAGGAACCCCGGTGATCGTAAAAGTGACCAGCTCTGTGGCCTCCGCGTTGAGGTCGTTGATCACCGTGGCATTGAAGCTGGCTGCCGTGGCGCCGGCCGTGAAATTCACCGTGATGGAACCGCTGGCTCCTCCTGGAGCGGTGATGTAATCGCACGGGTTGAAGCCATAACAGGCACCGGGGCCGTTGGACACGGTGATCGTGATGCTGCCCGCCGCAGGCGCAGCAGGATTGATGCTCAGGTTGAAGGTCTGGGTACCGGCGTTCTCCAGCACGGCCACGCTCAAGGTGCTGAAATTGATCGTCGGCGTGAAGTCGTTGTCCGAGATGGTGAACACATGGCTCAGCGCAGATCCCAAGGCGAACCCGGCCGACGCTCCGGTGAGCGTGAACGTTACCGTTTCATCCCCTTCCGTAAGGATGTCGTCCACAAGGTTCACGGAGAATGTGACCGTTGTGGCACCTGCTGCGATCGGCCTGGTGATGCTGCCGGCAGTGGTTGCGGGAGTGGTGGTGTAGTCCGTCGTGTAGGTGGCACCGGCGCCGTTGGTCACTCCGATGGTGACCGTACCTGCCACCGTTGCGGCCGGAGTGATGTTGAGGGTGATCGTCGCGCTGCCGGCGCTTTCCAGGGCGCTGTTGGATGGGGTGGCCATGGTCACCGTGGGGCTGCAGACCATGGTGTGGGAGCCAAGCCCGGAAACGTCGTTCACGGCAAAGCCCTCCCATTCGCCCAGGAGGGTGGTGAACGCACCCGCTCCACAGGGGCCGGGAGGATTGGCTGATACACCGGAGCAGATGCTGGATCTCCTTCTGAGGGTTCGGTCCACCGTGGAAAGCCCGGTCGCCGTCCATTGGGTCCCGGGATCACAGGTGACCATGCCGAGAATATCCACAGGAGCAGCGGTGGATATACGCCAGAGGACCACGGCATCATCACCGTTCCAATTGCATGCGTTGTTGACGATGCCGGTGGGATAGAGGGTCGCGGCGCTATTGCGGTACACGATCACCGCTCCAGATGCCAGGGTGCCGGTCAACGCGACGTTCGTTGTCCAGCCCGTAAGACCCGGCAGCACCCCGCCACCATTGGCATACAGGCGTAACTGGTAATCCGCCAGGTTAATGGGCGCGCTCGTCCCGTTGTACAGTTCGAGGTACTTCTCATTGGATAGTCCTTCGACGTATTCTGAAATGATCAGGTCGGTCGGCTGGCCCATGGACAGGAGCGGTGCCAGGGCAACCACCAAAGGACCGATGAGGGAACGGTTCAGCCGCATGAACGGTGGGAGGGTAGGCACCATGAACCACATTCCGCGGACAAATTTCGCGCTATCCAGCGTGCTCCGCGTTAAGCGATCCTTATGCATGGATGGTCTTTACCGAACAGCTACCTGGAACACCGCAAAGATAGGGGCCGTCCCGGTGCGGTTCAAGGTGGCGACAGACGGTCGTGTGATTAGTATAAGTGATTAATGATCAGCGCATTGGATACTGGTCGGCGCGTCAAGGCATGCCCGCGCAGGCTGGAATTCGCGGACAGGTACTTTTTCCACGATCCATTCACAGTCAAACGCCGATGGCTCATTGCTGGAACCCTTGCCGATACCTTTGCACATGAACCGGTGTCCATGCACCGACCCCACCACGTGCCCGGTACCATCCTCATCCTCGACCATGGTTCGCAATACACCCAGCTGATCGCCAGGCGGGTGCGCGAACTGAACGTATACTGCGAGATACACCCCTTCTCGAAGGCTTCCCAATTCGTTTCGGACCTAGCGATCAAGGGGGTGATCCTGAGCGGGAGCCCGAGCAGCGTGCACGACGCGAACGCCCCGGATACCGACCTGTCGGGGTTCCTGGGTCGGCTGCCCATCCTTGGGGTGTGTTATGGCGCCCAGCTCCTGGCAAGGCGCAGCGGGGCCCCCGTTGAACGCAGCACGGTCCGAGAATACGGCCGCGCCCACCTCTCCACCATCACTGACAGCCACCTGTTCGATGGCATCCAGGCGGGCACGCAGGTGTGGATGAGCCACGGGGACAGCATCACTGCACCCAGCGAGGCGATGGATGTGATCGCCAGCACCAAGGACGTGCCCGTGGCCGCCTTCCGCCTCCGCGACCACCTGACCTTCGCCGTGCAGTTCCATCCCGAGGTGTACCACACCACCGATGGACTGCAATTGCTGCACAACTTCGTCATCGGCATCTGCGGTTGCCAGGGCAACTGGACACCCCATGCCTTCGTGGAGGATAGCGTGGAGCGGCTGCAGGCCCTTTTGGGGACGGACCAGGTGGTGCTCGCTTTGAGCGGAGGCGTGGATAGCAGTGTGGCAGCCCTCCTGCTCGACCGGGCCATCGGCGATCGCCTGCATTGCATCTTCGTGGATAACGGGCTCCTGCGCAAGGACGAATACAACCGCGTGCTCGAAAGCTACCGTCATCTCGGCCTGAACATCACCGGGGTGGATGCCAAGGTTGAGTTCTACGCTGCCCTGAAGGGCCTGGAGGACCCTGAGGCCAAGCGCAAGGCCATCGGCCGCACCTTCATCGAGGTCTTCGACCGCGAGGCTCACCGCATCAAGGATGTGAAATGGCTGGGTCAGGGTACCATCTACCCGGACGTGATCGAGAGCGTGAGCGTGAACGGGCCCAGCGTCACCATCAAGAGCCACCACAACGTGGGCGGCCTGCCGGACCGGATGAAGCTTCAAGTGGTGGAGCCTTTACGCCTCCTGTTCAAGGACGAGGTCCGCCGCGTGGGCCGCGAGCTCGCTCTTGATCCGAACATCCTTGGCCGCCATCCCTTTCCAGGCCCGGGGCTCGCGATACGCATCCTCGGCGAGGTCACACCGGAGAAGGTGGCGCTGCTCCAGGAGGTGGACCACATCTTCATCCAGGGCCTGCGGGACGAGGGGCTCTACGACCAGGTGTGGCAGGCCGGTGCCATCCTGCTGCCCGTGCGCAGTGTGGGGGTGATGGGTGACGAGCGCACCTACGAGAACGCCGTGGCCTTGCGCGCCGTGACCAGTACCGATGGCATGACCGCGGACTGGTGCCACCTACCCTACGAATTCCTGGCACGGATCTCGAACAGCATCATCAACCGGGTACGGGGGGTGAACCGCGTGGTGTACGATATCAGCTCGAAGCCCCCGGCGACCATCGAATGGGAATGAAGGTATCCAAGGTGTTGTTGGCAGGCCTCCGCATTGCTGCGTTGTTCACCTCGGTTGCACTGGTGCGCGATGTGGATGCGCAGGAGGTGCGCATGGTGGAGGGACGTCGCCATATCGTCTACAAGGTGCAACAGGGCCAGACCCTGTATGCCATTGCGCGTGCCCATGCCGTCGGCGTGGAAGAGCTGCTGCGCGCCAATCCCGGCGCAGCGGACGGGCTCAGCATCGATGAGGAGCTCCTGATCCCACAGGATGCGGTGGACCGGAAGGCCCTCCGCTCAGCGCCGGAGCTGGGCACCGATGGGGTGCTGCGGCACACGGTGCAGCGCAAGGAAACGCTCTTCGGACTATCCCGGTCCTATGGTGTTGCCGTGGACTCGCTATTGGCAGCCAACCCCAGCGCGGCCGGTGGGCTCCGTGAAGGCATGGTGCTGATCGTGCCGGTCCGTGCTGCTGCAGGCCAGCCCGCATCGGTCGTTCGCCCCGCCACGCCTGCACAGCGCACAGAGCATCGCGTACGACCGGCAGAGACCCTGTATGGACTTGCCCAACACTACAACACCTCCGTGGAGGCCATACAGGAGGCCAACGGTGGACTTGCAGGTGGACTGCAGGAAGGCATGGTCATCATCATTCCGGTGGCTCCGGGTGTCGGACCTCCGCCCCCCCCCGTAACCACCGTGACCACCGCTCCACCGCCCGCCGCTGCGCCGAAGGACCGGTTCAGCATCACCTACCTGTTGCCCTTTTCCGTGAGCCTCAATGATAGCGCCTTGCTGCGTGATCCGTTGCAACCCAGGTTCCACGATGTCTCGCGCATGGCAGCAGCATTCTACGCGGGTGCAAGGATGGCTCTGGATACATTGGAGACCGAAGGGCTGCGCGCCGACGTGCGGGTGAAGGACAGCGGCGAAACGCCGGTGGGGTGGGCCCGGGCATTGAGAAATCCCGGACCAGCGGGTACCGACCTGTACATCGGCCCCTTTCACCGCGGCGCCATTGAGCAGCTGGCGCGAAGCAGGCCCGACGCACACATCGTTTGTCCGGTCCCCCAGAGCAACCGGGTGATCCTGGGCATGGCCAATGTGAGCAAGGTGTCCCCCGCACGCAATGACCTGCTCGGTGTGGCTGCGAGGTATGCCACCCAGGGCTATGCCCATGAGAACATCGTCCTGTTGAGGCCGGCCATCTCGGCTGACAAGGAAGGGCAGGAGCAGTTGTTCCGCAGTCTCAACACCAGCCTCGCCGAACAAGAGAATTGCCTTCGGGATTCGGTGCTGGTGGTCAGGCTTGGAAAGCGGGACGTCAGTGCCGTCCTCTCCAGGCTTGATGCAAAGAGGCTCAATGTCATTGTCACTTCCTGCGAGGACGTGGAATTCGTGACCAGCCTGGTATCATCCTTGAAGCGACAGTGCGAAAAGTACCGCTACAGGATCATGCTCATCGGGTCGGGATCATGGCTGGATATGGAGACCGTGGCACTGGAGGACCTCGACATGCTCCAGTTCACCTTTCCGGTGCAGGGTTTCGCCGATCCTGCCGACAAGGCCGTCCGCGCATTCGTGAACGCCTACCAGGAGCGCTACCGGACCGACGTGGACGAGTATGCCTTCCTGGGTTATGACATCACGCGGTTCTATGCCAAGGCGCTGATGTCCGGCCTGCCGTTGACCGCAGAGGGGCTGGCGCAGGTTCCGTACGAACCGTTGTACCAGGGCTTCCGCTACATGAGCGCTGGGCCCGAGAACGGTCTCCGGAACGACCATGGCATCATGCTCAGGCAGCAGGACCTGCAACTGATGCCGGCAGCCCTTCCCGTGACAGGTGGAACGCCTGTGCGGGGGCGTTGATGCGATGGAGCCTATCCGATGGCCTCGTTCATGTCGGGCAGGCCCACACGGTGCAGCAGACTGTAGTGGCTCCGAAGGGCGCCCAACAACGTGTGGTTCACTTTGTATTGTATCCCGAATTCCTCCGCGGTGCGCTTCACGATCGGCGAAAGCGCCGGGTAATGAACGTGCGCGATCCGGGTGAAAAGGTGGTGTTCGATCTGGTAGTTGAGGCCTCCCACGTACCAGCTGAGAAGTTTGTTGTCGGGACTGAAGTTGACCGTGGTCTGTAGTTGATGGATGGCCCAGTCGTTCTCCACCACCCCGTCCGCATCTGGCAGAGGGTGTGTGGTTCCCTCCACTGAATGGGCAAGCTGGAAGACCAAGGTCAGGATCATGCCGGCCACCATATGCATGAGCAGGAACCCGGTGACCACCTGCCACCAGGGGATGCCAAGCGCGATCGGGAGGACGATCACCACCAGGAAATACACTGTCTTGACCAGCAGGATGCGCAGCAGCGTCCGCCGCCGTTGTTCAGCCTTCCCATTGTCCGTGCCGTTGGCCCCGAACTGTATGAATTGGACCAGGTCCTTTGCCACCACCCAATACAGGGTGAGCAGCCCGTAGAAGAGCGTCGCATAAAGCCATTGGAACCGGTGGTACCAGCGGGCCTTGGTGTGTGGTGAGAATTTCAGCACCAACCGGTCCTGGATATCCTCGTCCACATGTGTGATGTTGGTGTACGTGTGGTGCAGGATGTTATGCTGCAGTTTCCAGTTGTGTGTGCTTCCGCCGCAGAGGTTGAGGGTGTGGCCCATCCACCAGTTCACTCGCTCGCTCGCTGAGAAGGCTCCATGGTTCGCGTCATGCATCACGCTCATGCCGATGCCTGCCAGGCCAATGCCCATCAGGGCCCAAAGAGCGAGGGCCACGGGGTACGACGGCTGAAACACCAGGACGGCCAGGAAGGAAAGCAGGTACGTGCCAATGAGAACGGCAGCTTTCACCTTCATGGCGGTGGTGGCATGCCGGCTGATGCCGTTCTCCTTGAAGTAGGCTTCCACCCTGGACTTCAGGGTGGGATAGAAGGCACTTCTATCGGCGGGTATGAACTTGATCCGGGGCTCTGCCATGGGTAGGTGTCTGAACGATGGGGATCCGTCACAGCAATGGTGTACCCGGACCTGCGGACCCTTGTCCGATCATCCCGTTCAGCATGTGGTGCATGACCCTTCGCTTGTAAAGGTACGAGTTTCCAATGGCTTCAGCGCCGGGTGGTCAGGGCAACGGGGTCGTCGGTCTGCAACCGGTCAGGTCGGCTGCGCAAGGCCGTGCGATGGCTCCACCGACCACCTGCACCGAACAGGCATACCTGCAGCCCGCGATGGTGGGCCATGGTCACCTCTTCCGGTGTGATGCGGTCGTACCGTACGGTGATGCCTGCATAGCCGCTGTCCGCAGCCTTCTTCAGCGCCGCTGGCACATCGGTCGCATACAGGAACAACGGAACGTCGGGCGCCTTTCTGTGCAATAGGTCCAAGAGTTCGCTCACCTGGCACTCCACCACGAGGCGTCCCTTGAGCACTGGAGCAGCCTCCAGGGCGGCCACGGCATCGCTGAAGGCCTCCAGATAGGTCCACCAATCACCTGCCGCAAAGAGCTTGGCATCCAAGGTGAAGTCTGTGCCGGGACGGGTGCGGGCAAGGACCGGCAACAGGGAGTCCAGGCGGATCAGGGGGTGTTCGGTGCCGTCGCGCCCCCCCACAGCGCACGCCTGCAGCCGTGACCATTCCATCGCATGGATGAGGCCGGTGCACCGGGTCTCTTCGGCAAGGTCCTGGGCATGGTAGGCCACGAGCACGCAGTCCCTGCTCAATTGCACATCCAGTTCCACCCCATCAATTCCGATGGTCATCGCGCTGCTCAACGCGGCTTCCGAATTCATGGGGGTGGTGGCACCCATGCCCATGCCTCCGTGACCGATGATGCGGGTCGTACCCGTATCGGGTGCGGTGCAGCCCACCAGCAGCGCACCCATGTACGCGACCGCTGCACGCCCGGTCCCGGTGTTCATTGCTGGAAGGAGTACGTGTACGTGCTGCTGTTGCCCCTGTCATCCACCACCTGGAGCACGAAGTTGCGCTTGCCGATCGCCTTGCTGTACCGGTCGAAGGTGTGTGTAAGGGTCCTGGTCTTGGGTTCATACTCCATCAGAACCCAGTTCCCGTCCAGCGAACCGGTGTAGGTGGCGATGCCGCTCAGGTCATCGCCGATCTTCAGGTTGAAGGAGCCGCGTCCCTTCATATCCGGTCTGAGGTCCATCGGGGTGATGGTGGGCGGCGTACTATCCAGCATCACCGTATAGTTCCCGAAGGAGCGTACGGAGGCACTGATACTGCGCCCGTTTCGTTGTCCGCCCACGGCATCCACCTTCCCGTTGTCGCCCACGCGCACGATGAGGGCCTTGTTGAGCTCGCCTTCGGACAGCGCGGGCAGGTCCATGCGCAACATGCATTTGAGCTGGATGGGCGTAAGGGGATGGTGCAGGCGATGCAACGGCGTGATGGCACCCTTCGGCGCTGGGCTTCGGCTGTAGCGCACGTAGGTGTCATCGTAGAGCGCGAGGGGAGGCAAGGTGAGGCTTACGCCATCCTCGGCCAGGATGTTCTCCGTATCGTAGCGGAAGAGACTTCCTTGGAGTTCCGGAGAGGGCCATGAACGTACCTCCTCCAAGGTGGCACCACGCAGCTCGAACCGAAGTTCGGACCGATTTCCATGGGCGTCGGTGGCCACCACCCGGACGCGGTGGGTCCGGCCTGGTTGCAGGGTGATCCGGCCTTGCATGGGCTCCGTTCCATAGATCCTCAACTTGTTGTTGGGTTGCCGGTAGAGGCGGTGATAATCCAGTTTCCGTCCCTTGAAGAGCTCATAGTCCATGTGAGCGTTGCAGTACCTGGCCTGGTCGAAATCCACATGGTCGAACACCGTACTGAACGCGTTGACGCTGTCCACCTGCAGGTCGATGCTGCGCACACCGAATTTTCCGCTGTTGTCGTCGTAGCGGTCTATGACATGCACGGCCAGGCCCACAGTGCCGAACGCAGCGGGGATGGAACCCTTGAGACTGAAGTTGCCATCGGAACCATGCACGGGCATCCCCGCATCTCCGGCGACCTGTTGCACGCGGCTGTTGTCGGTGAGGGGGTGGATGCGCAGGCCCAGGATGACCGGCTTTGACCTGTCCGGGATGTCGAAACCGAGCGCCTCCGGGTCCACCGCATGTTGATCCCCGGTCCGGCGGAGTTCGAAGTGCAGGTGGGGACCGGCGCTCCCCCCCGTATTGCCGCTCAACCCGATGATATCCCCCTGTGCGACCGGCAATTCGTTCCGCTCGGGGAAGATGTCGATGCTGAGGTCCTTGCGGGCGTATTGCGCGGCCAGGCAATGCTCGCCCAGCTTGCCTTCCAGCCGCTGCAGGTGGCCATACACCGAGGTGTAGCCATCGGGGTGCTGGATGTAGACGGCCTTGCCGTAGCCGTATGGGCTTATCTTGATCCGTGAGACGAACCCATCGGCCACGGCCATCACCGGAATACCCTCCCGTCCACCGGTGCGCATGTCAAGCCCTGCATGGAAGTGGTCGTTCCGGGGTTCCATGAAGTTGCCCGACAGGTTCAAGGGGATGTCCATCGGATTGATGTATCGGGCCGGCCCTGGCGGCTTCTGAGCACTTGAATTAAGCGACATAAATACAGTGAATATCAATAAATTGAATGACTTGTATTCGTGCATTGGTGGAATGTGATCCCTGCGCATTTCCTGCCCCGCGGTGGTGAACGCGTGCAAGGTATCCCCGACGTAGGCGGCGATCAACCGAAGCAGGTGGCAAGCCATCAACACAGGGGGGTTCATACAAAGAGGGTGCAAAAGCCGTCTGCGGGGTTATCTTTGGGGCCGGACCATCGAACGGGTTTCCGCCGATGCTGGGCCACCACGTGAAAGACAGACTTGCTACCATCCTTGGCCAGGTGCGTATCCTGGTGGAAGAGCGCGACGGGTTGAAGGCCCGGTTGCAGCGCATGGATGGTGAAATGGGGGACCTCCGCCGGATGGAGGAGGTCCTGCGGGCGCGTGTGGCCGAGCTGGAGCGGGAGAACGGGGTCCTCCGAAAGGCACGCAGCGCCGAACAGGGCGCCGCCGCCGCGGGTACCAAGGAACGCATCGACGAGCTCGTGCATGAGATCGACCGCTGCCTGGCGCTCCTATCGCCGGTGGCGCAGCAGAACTGATCACCATGGAGGAGCGCTCGATACGCATTGAACTGGCCGGCCGGGCCTATCCTCTTACGATCGGCATATCGGAAGAGGTGAACGTGCGCCGTGCCGTGGACGAGATCAACGAGAGCATCAACCGCTTGAAGGCGAGCTACCCGCTCACCGACAAGCAGGACTTGCTGGCCATGGCCGCCCTGGAGGTGACCGTGCGAGCGCTTAATAGCGCTGGGAACCAGCAGGATGGAACGGTCCAGGAGCTGGTTGCCTCCCTGGAACGGACGCTCTCCGAAGCCCTCCCCTGAGCGTTCAGCCCTCGGTCACCCCCGCACGCCCCAGGAGGCCCATGGTCCGCTAAAAACAGTGGAACACATGGACATGATGAGTATTGTGATGGGCCTCCTCGCCGGTATCGTGGCGGGGGGCGGCATCGTCTACATGGTGGTCAATAATGCCATGAAGCGCAGGTCTGCCGGTATCTTGAAGGAAGCCGAGACCGAGGCGGATGCATTGAAGAAGGAGAAGATCCTGCAGGCCAAGGAGAAGTTCCTCCAGCTCAAGGAGCAGCATGAAAAGGAAGTGCGCGACCGCGAACGTGCTGTGCAACAGTCGCAGGAGAAGGCCAAACAGCGCGAGCAGCAGCTCAGCCGCCAGCAACAGGAGCTGGCCAACAAGGAGAAGAACATGGACCGGCTGAAGGTCGAACTGGAGCAGAAATTGACAGGGCTTGAACGGAGAAGGGAGGAGACCGAGAAACTGCATGCCAAACAGGTTTCATTGCTGGAGAACATCAGTGGTCTCAACGCTGAGGAGGCCCGCAAGCAATTGGTGGAAAGCCTCAAGGATGAAGCCAGGACCGCTGCCATGGCGCACATCAACGAGGCCCAGGAGGAGGCCAGGCTGACCGCCAACAAGGAGGCCAAGCGCATCGTTATTCAGACCATCCAACGGGTTGCCACAGAGCATGCCATCGAGAACTCGGTGAGCGTGTTCCACATCGACAACGATGACGTCAAAGGGCGTATCATCGGTCGGGAGGGCCGCAACATCCGCACCCTGGAGGAGGCCACCGGCGTGGAGATCATCGTGGACGATACCCCGGGCGCCATCATCCTCAGCTGCTTCGATGCGGTGCGTCGTGAGGTGGCACGCCTGTCCTTGCACCAGTTGGTGAAGGATGGCCGGATCCATCCCGCCCGCATCGAGGAGATCGTGGCCAAGACCCGCAAGAACCTGGAGGAGGAGATCATGGAGGTGGGCAAGCGGACATGCATCGATCTCGGGATCCATGGCCTTCACAACGAGCTCATCCGGATGGTGGGCCGCATGAAGTACCGCAGTTCGTATGGACAGAACCTGCTCCAGCACAGCCGCGCGGTGGCCAACCTCAGCGCCATCATGGCCGCCGAACTGGGGCTGAACCCCAAGGTGGCCAAGCGGGCCGGCCTGTTGCACGATATCGGAAAGGTTCCGGATGAAGACCCCGAGCTGCCGCACGCCATCCTGGGCATGAAGCTGGCCGAGAAGTACGGCGAGAAGCCCGATGTCTGTAACGCCATCGGTGCACACCACGACGAGATCGAGATGACGACCCTGTTGTCGCCGATCGTACAGGCCTGCGATGCCATCAGCGGCGCTCGCCCCGGCGCCCGACGCGAAGCCACGGAAGCCTACATCCAGCGCCTGAAGGACCTCGAGAGCCTGGCGATGAGCTACGGCGGTGTGACCAAGGCATTCGCCATCCAGGCCGGCCGTGAACTGCGGGTGATGGTGGAGAGCGAGCGGATCAACGACCAGCAGAGCGATGAGTTGAGCATGCAGATCGCGGACCGGATCATGAACGAGATGACGTATCCCGGGCAGGTGAAGATCACCGTGATCCGCGAGAAGCGGAGCGTAGCAGTGGCCAAGTAGGGTCGAGAGATCTTGCGACCCTGCCGGCCACCACCCGGTAAGAACGATGATGGGGCGGTTCGCGAACAGCGGCCGCCCCTTTTCTTTGTTGCATGACCCATGACAAGGAGTTCCTGCAGGCCTGTTTCCAATGGGAGGTCCGGTCGTGGTCGCGTGCGCTGCCCTTGTGGGAGCCCGCATTGGCGCAGCCGGTCGCCGAACTACGCACCGCGCTGGCCTTGGGCGAACGCGATGGCGGCCTCAGCCTGTATCTGGCGCGGCAAGGCTTCCTGACCTTATGCACCGATCTGCGCGGCCCCACAGAGGATGCCCGCCGGATGCATCGCTCCTTCGGTGTCGAACAGCGGGTCTCCTACGAGGCCATGGATGCGTTGGCCATCCCCAGGGCGGACAACAGCTTCGACGTGGTGATCTTCAAGAGCATGCTTGGCGCATTGGGCAGCAAGGAGCGACAGTCGCAGGCCATCCGGGAGATGCACCGGGTCCTGAAGCCCGGAGGGGTCCTGCTCTTTGCGGAGAACCTGCGCGGTGCGGCCGTACATAGGTTCCTCAGGCGCCGGTTCGTTCCGTGGGCACACTACTGGCGCTATCTCGATATCCACGCGGACCGTGATCTGTTCGCCCCGTTCGGGCGTATCAAGGAGGGGAGCACCGGTCTGTTGTCCGGTCTGGGACGGACGGAACGGCAGCGCGATGTGCTGGCCCGTGCGGATGCGCTGATGGCACCCATCGTTCCGGCCGGATGGCGGACCATCCTGTTCGGTGCCGCCTTCAAGGATCGATCGTGAACGGCACGGTGCAGGATGCGCTCACGGGTCGTCCCGGGTGGTCTACTTTTGAGCGCCTACCAACCTGCAGGCCATCAGTCGCATGAACGATCCCTCCCGTACGATCCTCGTGACCGGTGGTGCCGGCTTCATTGGAAGTCACCTGTGTGACGCGTTGATCGCAGCAGGCCATCGTGTGCGTTGCATGGACAACTTCGCCACGAGCCATCGCAAGAACGTGGCGCAGCTTGACGGGAACGCGGCGTTCGCCTTGTTGGAAGGGGATATCCGCTCCTATGCGGACTGCGAGCGTGCCGTGTCAGGCGTTGAGGTGGTCCTTCACCTGGCCGCGCTGGGGTCCGTACCGCGTTCGATCTCCGAACCGTTGCGGAGCCACGAAACGAACCTGACCGGCTTTCTGAACATGCTGGAAGCCGCCCGTCTTGCCGGTGTGCAGCGCTTCGTGTATGCATCAAGTTCCAGCGTTTATGGCGATTCCCCGCGCCTGCCCAAGGTGGAAGCGGAAACAGGCCGGCCGCTGTCGCCCTATGCGGTGACGAAGGCCACGAACGAGACCTACGCAACGCTCTACACACGGTTGCACGGCATGCATACGGTGGGATTGCGGTTCTTCAACGTCTTCGGCGAACGCCAGGATCCAGAAGGACCGTATGCAGCGGCCATCCCCCGCTTCATCAAGGCTTTCCTGACCCATCGTTCCCCCTTGATCCATGGTGATGGTCTGCAGACCCGTGATTTCACCTACGTGGGCAACGCGGTGCATGCTGTGATGTGTGCCATGGACACCCGGGATCCGCGGGCGAAGGGGGAGGTCTTCAATGTGGCCTATGGAGCGCGTACCACCTTGTTGGAACTGGTGAACGACCTGCGCACCGCGCTGTCCGCCATCGACCCTGCCATCGCTGCCGTTCCTGTGGAGCATGTGCCGGAGCGTGTGGGAGATATCCGCGACTCGCTTGCAGATATCACGAAGGCACGCGACCTGCTTTCCTACAAGCCGGTATGCGATCTGCGTGCAGGCCTGGAACGGGCCGTTCCATGGTATGTGGCCAATTGGGGCTGAGCAGCTCCGGTGTAAGTTCGCAGCATGGTCATGAGCCCGCACGAATGGATCGTTGCAGGAGTCCTGCTCCTCGCGGTGCTGCTGTTCATCACGGAGAAGTTGAGCATCGACCTGGTGGCGCTGCTCATCATCCTGCTGTTGGTGGTCGGCGGTGTGCTAACGCCTGCCGAAGGGTTCGCAGGGTTCGCTGACCAGGCCACGTTGACCGTGGCGTTCATGTTCGTGCTCAGCTCCGCCTTGCTGGGGACGGGTGCTGTAAGCACGCTGGGTCCGCGGCTCTCCAACCACTTCCGCGCGAGCCCCGTGCGGGGCATGCTGCTGTTCATGTTGCTCGTCGGAGTGCTGTCGGCCTTCCTGAACAACACCCCGATCGTGGCCCTGTTGATCCCCGTGGTCGTGCAGATCGCACACACGTCCGGTCAGGCACCCAGCAGGTTGCTCATTCCCCTGAGCTACGCCACCATCATGGGCGGTACCATCACCCTCATGGGCACGAGCACCAACTTCGTGGTGAGCGGGGTGATGGTGGAAAACGGCCTTCCGCCGCTGGGCATGTTCCAGCAGACCCCCGTCGGTGTCGTGTTCCTGGTGGTCGGAGCGGCCTACATGGTGCTGCTGGGCCGCCACCTGCTCCCCGATCGGCGCCATGGCAAGGATGCGGGCGAGCGCTTCAGCATGCGGGGCTATGTGACCGAGGTGGAGCTGCTCAAGGGCGCTCCATCCGTGGGCCGCTCCATCATGGACAGTGCCCTGGTGCGTGAACTGGAAATGGACATCATCCAGATCCGCCGCGGCGATCAGCTCTTCACCCTGCCGGCAGGGGACATGGTGCTGGAGGCTGGTGACCTGTTGAAGGTGCGGTGTGAGGTTGCTCATATCCGTGCCTTGAAGGACCGTGCGCACGTCAGTGTGGATCCGCCGATGCGGTTGGCCAATGACGACCTGCGCAGCCGGGGCACCACGTTGGTGGAACTGGTGATCACCAGCAACAGTGGATTGGAGGGCAGGACGGTGGGGGAGGCCGACCTGATCCGAAGCTACCGTGCCGTGCCGCTTGCGGTGCGCCATCGGGAGGAGGTGGTTCACGAACGCCTGCATGATACGGTGCTGCGAAGTGGTGATGTGATCCTGGCGGAGGTGAAGAGCCACTTCGTGAAACGTCTGAAGCAGCTGGGTTCCTCGGCCGACGCGCCCTTCGTGATCCTGACGGAGCAGGAGGGCCTGGCCGCCTTCGACCGCCGCGGTTTCGCCATCGTTTCGGCCGTGCTGCTGGCGGTGGTGGTCACCTCATCGCTGGGAATGCTGCCGGTGGCCGTGGCAGCGCTTGGTGGCGTTGTGCTGCTCGTGCTCTCCGGTGTGATGAACATGAAGCAGGTGCAGGAGGCGATCGACCGGCGCATCTATTTCCTCATGGCGGGTGCATTGAGCCTCGGTCTCGCCTTGCAGCGGTCGGGTCTGGCGGACAGGATGGCCGATGGTGTCGTGGCCACGCTGGGGGCCTGGGGGCCGGTTGCCGTGCTGTCCGGTATCTACCTGTTCACCAGCCTGCTCACCGAGGTGATGAGCAATACCGCCACAGCGGCTTTGGTGGCACCCGTTGCCATCTCCACTGCGGCAGCGCTTGGCCTCAGCCCCACGCCTTTCCTCATGGCCGTGGTGTTCGGGGCCAGCGCCAGCTTCATGACCCCCATCGGCTACCAGACCAACACCATGATCTATGGCGCGGGCCAATACAAGGCTCGTGATTTCCTTCGTGTGGGCTGGCCGCTGCAGGTCCTGTTCTGGATCGTGGCCACCCTCCTGATCCCGCGGATCTATCCCTTCTGAGCGGATGGCCTGAACACGCGGATCACGCGGTCATCCCCGGCTGTGACCAGATGTTCATCCAGCCAGAGCAGGCTGTTCACGCTGTGCGTGTGACCGATGCCCCCTCCCTCCTGGCGCGCAACGGGGCTCATGTCGCTACCGGACCACACCTTCACGGCCTTGTCCCTTCCCACCGAGGCCAGCATCGCACCATCCGCGCGAGCCCCGATGCGATAGATGGCACCCCTGTGTGCTGGCAGTGCGAGCACCTCGCGCGGGCTATCGCCGAGGGCCCAACCGCGCAGGTGTCCATCCTTCCCGCCGCTCAGCAATGCGGGCTTTTTGGGATGGATGGTCATGCATGAGGCACCTCCCTCATGGCCTGGAAGCGTGTGCAGTTCATTGAACAACCCGGTGTCCAGGATGCGCAGGGGACCGGCGCCACAGGCAACGGCCAGCCAGCCCTGCTGTTGAAGGTGGCAAAGTCCTCGCAGCTTGCCTTCCTCCAGGGGTATTTGCCGCCACAGGGTGCAGTGCGTGTCCGCACCCACATCCCAGATGCTTATTGTGCCATCCCCTCCGGCCGCCACGAAACGTGACGTGCCGATCGCCACGAGGTCGAACACGCCGCGCCGGTGAACCCGGAAACAATGCCGTTCACGGCCGTTGACCAGGTCCACCACATGGATGTTCCCGCCTTCGGTGCCAACCACCAGCAGTGCGGGCCCTGCGAGGAGGAGCAGGCTGAAGACGGCCTCGTCCAGGCGGGTAACAGCGCGTGCATCACCGCCGCCACCAAGGTCCCACAAGGCCACCACACCATCGCTGCCCGCACTGATGAAATGCCCGTGCGTGGCGCCAGGCGAGAGTGCGTAAACCGGACCGCGGTGGCCTTCCAGGCGTTTCAGTGGCTCCACATCGCGAAGTTGCAACAGGTACCGCGCACTTCAGTGTCGCATGCGGGATCGCATGCGTTCATCATTGCGTGGCGTGTGTTCAGGCCTCCGCTTTCTGCTCCTTGCCGGCAGGACGGAAACCGAAGAGCCGGTTGTCCTTGATCATGTTGTCCACGTAGGGTGGCACCATTTCCTCCCAACCAGTGCCTCCCGAGCGGATCATGTCCAGCACCTTGCGGCTGAAGATGTGCAGTACGTTGGGGTCGTAGTTCTCGATGTCCATGATCCGCTTGTTGAAGAGCAGGTAGTCGTACAGCGGTTGCAGGCGCGGATGGATGGGCATCGTGTTGGTGGTCATGATGGCATCGGTGGCACTGGTCCTGCTGGGGTAGACATAGATCTTCAGGTCGCGGTGGAAGAGGATCCCGAAGGCCTCGAGCACACCACCGTTCAGGTTGCGGTAATAGCGTTCATCGAATATCTCCACCAGGTTGTTCACGCCCAGGATGAGGCCCATGCGTGCCTTGGTGTAGCGGCTGAAGTACTCCACCAGCTTGTAGTACTCCTGGTAGTTGCTGATCATCACCGTCTGCCC
>CAZLGY010000004.1:42257-44086 GCA_964559165.1 uncultured Chryseobacterium sp. | reverse complement strand
GGCGTTGTTGCACGATCTTGATCGTGTTCAGCAGCTTCCCCAGGCCCTCCAATGCGAAGTACTCGCACTGCACGGGCACGATCACGCTGTCACTGGCCGTAAGGCTGTTCACGGTCACCAGGCCGAGTGAGGGCGAGCAATCGATGATGATGAAGTCGTAGTTGTCCCGGAGCGGGGCGAGCACCGCCTTCATCTGCTGCTCGCGTTCGCGCATGTCGATCATCTCGATCTCCGCTCCCACCAGGTCGATGTGGCCCGGCAGGAGGTCCAGGTTCGGATTGTCCGTGCCCAGGATCACCTCGCTGGCGGGGGTGTTATTGATGATGCACTCGTAAATGGAGGCCTTCACGTTGCGCGGGTCGTAGCCCACACCGCTGGTGGCGTTCGCCTGCGGGTCGGCATCCACCAGGAGGGTGCGCCGTTCAAGCACACCCAGACTGGCGGCCAGGTTGATGGCTGTGGTGGTCTTGCCTACACCACCTTTCTGGTTCACGATGGAGATGATCTTGGCCATGCTGGATGAGGTTCGGTTCTAAGCGTTGGGTCAACGGGTAACCCATGGGCAAAGTACGGGCCTCCACTGTGCTCGACCGTGTTCATAAGTCGGCGAGTTTTGAACAGTGCCGCCGGGTTGCTGTCACGGGGCTGGGAGGTAAGAGGTCTATGTGTCTGAACTTCAACTGTTCGCAGACCTACTGGTGGGGCTGCGGGCGGGATCGTGGGTCTCCTTTGTCACCTTTTTCCCGGACTTCCGTTGAAGTGACCGAACCGGCACACGCATACCATGGCCCTCAACATCACCTTCAAGTCAGGAAAGGCACAAAGTGAACAGGCTGCCCGCTACTATCAGGAAGCGGCGGGGATGTTATTGGACAGCCTGATGCCTGAGCTGGACGAGTTCACCTACCACATGGACCGCCCGCTTGGTTCCACCATCCGGTTGCGTGTCTGGTGCGGACAGGAATTGAGGGATGACCAGCTGCATGGGCTCTTCGACCGTATCATCTCCGTGAACGATGCGGTGCAAACGCTGGAGGATGGATCTCCTGGCCCGCACCTGGTTCCGGACACCCTGATGGAATGGCTTCGTGTAAGCCCTCCAGAAACGGACCTGTTCTGTGAGCTGACCGTGATCGACCCCTTCGGCACACCCGAGGAACGGCCCCGTCTGAGCCTTGGTATCCAGCAGGGGAGGACCATCCTTGTGAGCAGCGACCGGCTGTTGTTCAGCTGGCTTGACCAGGACCTCTTCGGTATGGCCCTGGCCGACCACGGCAGTTATCTGGTGGAGGTCCTCGTCGATCGGGAGCTCCGTATCGCTTCCTGAACCCGTTCAGATATCCTTGCGGTCCAGGTCCTCGAAGTTCACATCGGTGAAAGGCGTGGCATCGTTCCGGGACGCTGTACCCGGGTTCTCCTCGCTCTTCCCATATTCCCCCTTCGCACGGAGCCGGTCGATCTCCTCGATGGCGTCATGCAGTCCGTCGATGAACTTGTCAAAGTCCTCCTTGTACAGGAAGATCTTGTGTTTGTCGTAGGTGGCGGTGCCGTCCTCGTGGGTGTGCTTCTTGCTTTCCGTAATGGTCAGGTAGAGGTCGCGACCACGCGTGCTCTTCACGTCGAAGAAGTAGGTGCGTTTACCTGCTCTAACGGCCTTTGAGTATACGTCCTCGCGATCGTCCACCATGGTGTGGGGCACCTGGAACTGGTGCAGGTGCATCCCAAATATAACCGGGTCGGCCGAACTTGCAAAAACCGGGGCTCACTTCCGCTCCTCCGCAGCGGTCAGCAGTTGCTCCTCGTGCATGCGAGCATAGATGCCCTGCCGC
>CAZLGY010000004.1:0-42247 GCA_964559165.1 uncultured Chryseobacterium sp. | reverse complement strand
AGCAGGCTGTCGTGGTCACCCTGTTCCACCACCCTGCCGTCCTCGAGCACCAGGATGTGCGCGGCTTCGCGCACCGCGCTGATACGGTGGCTGATGAGGATGGTCGTACTGCCTTTCATCACGCTGCGCAACTCCCTCAGGATGGCCTCCTCAGTGGCCGTGTCCACGGCGCTCAACGCATCGTCGAGCACAATGATGCGGGGGCGCCCGATGATGGCACGCGCGATGCTCACGCGTTGCTTCTGGCCGCCGCTGAGGGTGACGCCACGTTCACCCAGCAGCGTGTCGTAGCCGTTGGTGAACCCGGTCACGCTTTCATGCACCTGCGCCGAACGTGCGGCACGGTGCACTTGTTCCTCCAGGTCGTCCACCGCGTCCAACCGGAAGGCGATGTTGTTGCGGATGCTGTCGCTGAACAGGAACACGTCCTGTGGTACCATGCCCAGCTGGTTCCGCAACCGCTCCAGTTTCACCTTGGCAAGGGGGATGCCGTCAATGAGGATGCGTCCGCGGGTGGGGTCGTACAAGCGTGCAATGAGCTCTGCGATGGTGCTTTTGCCGCTTCCGGTATGGCCCACGATGGCCAGTGTTCCACCAGCCGGTACATGGAACGAGACGTTGTCGAGGGCGGTGATGCCGGTGTCCTGGTATGTAAAGCCCACGTCCTCGAACGTGACCGCCCCGTGCAACTGGGGCAACGCGTCGTCCATGTCCCGGATAGCGGGTTCCGTATCAAGGAATTCGGTGATGCGCACCATGCTGGCCGAAGCCTGCTGGATGAGCGAGGTGACCCATCCGACCGACGCGAAGGGCCACGTGAGCATATTCACATAGATGACGAACTCGGCGATGTTACCCACGCTTACACTGGGGTCGCCCTGGATGAGCTTCATGCCACCGATGAAGATGGTGAGCACCGTGCTGAGGCCGATGAGCAGCATGATGGCAGGCATGAACAAGGCATCCACCCGGGCCTGGTCCATGCTGCTGCGGCGGTAGGCTTCGGCTGCTGTGGCGAAGCGGTCCACGGCCATGCGCTCCTTGGCATGTGCCTTCAGTACACGCACCCCGCTGAAACTCTCCTGTGCCAGGCTGCTCAGATGGCTCTGTTGTTGTTGTACGGCCATGCTGCGCCGGTTGATCACATCGCTCACATAGTAGATCACCACGCTCATCAAGGGAAGCGGGGCCAACGTCCAGAGGGTGAGCTCGGGGTTCACATGCAGCATGAACCCGATGCACATCACGAAGAGCACCACCAGGTTGATGGTGTACATCACCGCAGGGCCCAGATACATCCGCACCTTGCCCACGTCCTCGCTGATGCGGTTCATCAGGTCGCCGGTGCTGTTGCGCTTGTAGAACGCACGATCGAGCCGCTGGTAATGGGCGAAGACGGTGTTCTTCAGGTCGTATTCGATCAACCGGCTGACCACGATGATGGTCTGCCGCATGAGGAACATGAAGAACCCCTTCAACAGGGCCAGCACCAAGTACAGCCCGGCCAGCAGGGCGGCCAGCCAAACCACGGTGGCGGTCAACTGTGCGTCACTTCCAATGCCGTTGAGCCGTTGCTCCAGGTCCAACCCGGTCCAGGCGATCCACCGGATCAGCAGGCTGGGGGCGTGGATCAGCCGTTGCTCGGCAGGAAGTTCCCGCTGCCGGAGGGCTTCCGCGATGAGGTCGATGGCCTCGCGCACCACCTGCGGGGCATAGACCGCGAAGAGGTTGCTGAGCACACCACGCCCAACAGCAGGTGCCAGGGGTATTTGGCGAAATAGGGGTTCAGCTTCAGCAGCGGACGCATTCAGGGGGCGTGGATCTTCCTACTTTTGCGCCGCCCCGAAAAGCCCGGCGACACACCAGGAAGCTGTGCAAAGGTAGGGGCGGAGCGAGGAGGGTAACGCGCACGAAGCATTGACCGGATGACCTCAGTGGACCGCGCGAGCGAGCCGTTCACCACCCGCACCGACACCTGCGATCCAACGGAACCCACCATGGTCACCTCCACCAAGACAGCAACCAATGAGCTCGTGTTGAGCCGCATGGAAAAGCACGACCACGAGGAAGTGCTCTTCTGCCTCGACCGCCCCACCGGCCTGCGCGCCATCATCGCCATCCACGACACCACCCTCGGACCCGCTTTGGGAGGCACCCGTATGTGGCCCTATGCAAGTGAGGCGGATGCCTTGCACGATGTGCTGCGCCTGAGCCGGGGCATGACCTACAAGAGCGCCCTTGCCGGATTGGACCTCGGTGGCGGCAAGGCCGTGATCATCGGCGATGCGCGTACCCGGAAGACCGAAGCGATGTTCCGCCGTTTCGGTCAATTCGTCCACAGCCTCAACGGCCGCTATATCACGGCGGAGGATGTGGGCATGAGCACCACCGATATGGTGAACATCCGCAAGGAGACACCCTACGTCGCAGGGCTTCCGATGGAAATGGGAGGTAGTGGCGATCCGAGCCCCGTGACCGCTTATGGTGTCTACTGCGGCATGAAGGCTGCCGCCCGGACGGCCTATGGCAGCGATTCGCTCGCAGGTCGCACGGTCGGCGTGCAGGGTGCCGGCAACGTGGGGAAGGCCTTGGTGCAGTACCTGGTCAAGGAAGGTGCGAACGTGCTGCTGGCGGATATCCATGCCGACAAGCTGGCCGCCATCAAGGCAGAGCTGCCGTCGGTGCAGATCGCGGATCCCGACGGCATCCACGATGCAGCCCTGGACATCTACTCGCCCTGTGCGCTCGGTGCCACGGTGAACGATGACACGCTCAAACGCCTGAAGTGCAGTGTCATCGCAGGTGCCGCCAACAACCAGCTCGCTGAGGAGACCGTTCATGGCCGTGCCTTGATGGACAAGGGTATCCTGTATGTCCCCGATTTCCTCATCAATGCCGGTGGTATCATCAACTGTGCATGGGAGCGGAAAGGATACAACGCAACCGCAGCCATGAAGCAGACCGAAGCCATCTACGACACCGCCCTCCGCATCTTCAAGGCGAGCGCCGATCTGGGCATTCCCACCTACCTTGCGGCCAACCAGGCCGCAGAGGACCGCATCAGCAGCATGCGTGCAGCTGGCATCCGCTTCTGACCCGGCATGCTCAACCGACGCTATCTCCGCATCAAGGTCTATCAGGCACTTTATGCCTACTGGCAGTCCGACGATGCCAGTGCCGCACGCATCGAGAAGGAACTGGTGGGTAGCATTGACCGCACCTATGACCTCTTCCTATCCCTGTTGCTCACCTTCGGCGAGTTGCGTCATGTGGCGGAACTGCGCATTGAAGAGCGGATGAAGAAACGCCTGCCGGGTCCGGACGACCTTAATCCAAGACGGCGCTTCGTTGACAATCCGTACCTGGTCAGTATCGCGCAAAACGAGCGCCTTCGACAGGAGTGTGACAAGCAGCGGGTCAGCTGGGTGGGTCACCATGAACTCTTCGCGCTGATATACAAGGAGATCGAAGCGGATGCGGCACACCATGCCTACCTCAATGATCCCGTCCCGGACCATCGGAAGGACCTTCAGTACCTGGTGAAGGTGTTCGTGGAGCACGTGGCCAACAGTGAGCTCCTGCATGAAGTGTATGACAGCCGTACGATCTATTGGCTGGAGGACCTGGACCTTGCCGCTGCCATGGTCAAGCGCAGTTTGGAGCAGCTTCGTGCAGGCTCGGCCGACAGCCTCTTCGATGAGCTTGCCCGGGACAGCATGGAGGAGCGTTCCTTCGTTCGTGAGTTGTTCGAAGGCACCATCCGACATGGTGCTGAACACGAGCAGGCCATCGCCGAAAGGAGCAGCAACTGGGAGAGCGACCGCATCGCGATGAGCGATATGATCCTCATGAAAATGGCCATCACCGAGGTGCTCCAGTTCGACCAGATCCCGGTGAAGGTGACGATGAACGAGTATATCGAGATCGCCAAGGCGTATAGCACGCCCAAGAGCAAGAACTTCGTGAACGGTGTGCTCGACAAGCTGTTCATGGACCTCCGCGCCGCTGGTCGCATCCATAAGGTGGGCCGTGGCCTGCTCGACAGTTGAACTCCGCCATGCACCGATCTGCGCACTTCAGCCTTCCCGCCCTGCTCATGATGGCCGCATTGTCAGCCTGCCGCATCACGGACCACAGTGAGCGCGATGGCACCATCGGAACGGGCGATATCCATTTCCCGGTGACCGGTGATGGAGAGGTGGATCCCGGCAAGCTGCCCGCCATCACCTTCGACCGCACGCACTTCGACATGGGGCGCGTGGTGCAGGGTACCAAGGTCGACCATCGCTTCACCTTCACCAACACGGGTGGCAGCGCACTGGTGATCACCGACGTGCGCGGTTCGTGCGGCTGCACCGTAGGCAAGGAGTGGCCCCGGGAGCCCGTGCCTCCCGGGTCCAGCGCACACATTGAGGTCAGCTTTGACAGTGAAGGTCGCAGCGGCCGCCAGGATAAGACCGTTACCATCGTGGCGAACACCAACCCTCCGTCGCATGTGCTCACGCTGGGTGGCGAAGTGGTGGCGCCCGCCGCTCCTTGAACGAACCATTCCCCAAAATCCGATCGAACAATGCTCCTACAAGCGCAACAGTCCCAGGATCCCATGAGCTTCTGGATCATGATGGCCCTGCTCATGGTGGTCTTCTATTTCTTCATGATCCGACCGCAGCAGAAGAAGTCCAAGGATGCCAGGAAATTCCGCGAATCGCTCCAGAAGGGTAGCAAGGTGGTCACCATCGGTGGCATCCACGGCCGTGTGGTGGAGGTGAACGACACCACCGTGTTGCTGGAGGTGGACAGCAACGTGCGTGTGCGTTTCGAGAAGAGCGCCATCGCCATGGATAGCTCCATGCAGCTGGTGGAGGGGAACGCCAAGGCCTGAACCGCACATGATCACCGTGGCGCTCACCGGCGGCATGGGCAGCGGCAAGAGCACGGTGGTGCGGCTCTTCCGCCTGCTGGGTGTGCCCGTGTTCGAGGCTGATCGCGAGGCAAGTCAGCTACAGGATGATGATGAGGACCTTCGCGCTGCCATTGCTGCGCGGTTCGGCACTGCACTTTACGCTTCCGGAAGACTTGACCGCCACGCCCTGGCAGCCATCGTTTTCAACGACGCCTCCGCGCTTGCGGACCTCAATGCCATGGTCCATCCCGCGGTGCGTACGGCCTTCCGTGCATGGGCCGGCGGCCGCGCGGATCGGCCGTACGTGATCATGGAGTCCGCCGTCCTTGTTCGCAGCGGTGGCCATCGTCATTTTGACCGGGTCGTGGTGGTGGAGGCGCCCCGGGAGGTCCGTATCGAACGGGTAGTGCTGCGCGATGGGTGCTCCCGCGACCAGGTGCTGGCACGCATGGCCCACCAGGCAACGGACAAGGAATTGCGGAGCGCGGCCCACCACCTCATCGACAACAGTGGTTCACAGGCACTGATACCGCAGGTGATGGAACTGCATGCCATCCTGAGCGCAGATCCATGAAGAATGATCGACCCGCACGTGACCTGCCGCTGAGCATGGTCACCTTCCTGTTCGGGCTGGCCTCGGTGCCGATGTCCGTGACGCGGCATCTTGTGTCCCTTTCCTTGGTGCTGGCCCTGCTTGCACTTGCGTTCCGTTGGTGGGGGCGTCGAAGGGCAGTGCTCGTGGACTACGCTCCGGCCAGCGTGCAACGCTCTGAAAAAGGTGGCCGCGCAGCGGTGGTCGGTGCCGTGCTCGCCGTGGTGATGTGGGCCCTCTGGCGGACCAACGTACTGCTTCACTGAGCGTGCAGTGCACGGGGCCAGGTGGTCACCTGCTCGTGTACCGGTGCCATGCCGAACTCCTCCACCAGCTTCAGGAAAAGCGATGCGGTCGCCTCCGCATCGGCCACCGCACGATGCGCTGCGGTGAACGGGATGCCGAGATGGCGGCACAGGCTGCCGAGGTTGTAGTGCTCCAGACCGGGCAGGAGTCGCCGTGACAGCCGCTCCGTACATACCGTGTCACGCTCGAAGACCAATCCTGTTCGTGCGAACTCGTGTTCCAGTGCGGTCATGTCGAAGCGGACATTGTGCGCCACGACGATGCGGTCCTGGGTGTGGGTCTCCAAGGGGCGCACCACCTCATGGAAGCGCGGTGCAGAGGCCACCATCCCATCGGTGATACCGGTCAACCTGCGGATGAACGGGGGGATCCTGCCGCATGGACGCACGAGGCTGTTCCAACGGTCCCTTTCCAGCTTGCCGTCGAGCATGATCACCGCCACCTCCATCACCTCACCCACGCGTGGATCGCCGTTGGTGGTCTCCACATCGAGAACGGCGTAGCGGTCGAAGAGCATGGGAGACGTTGATACGAAGAGGGGGATGGGATGTTTCCGGGAACCGGACCAGTTGCTTGTACAAGCAAATAGATGAACCAGCAAAATCGCTGTATTTCAATGGATAATGATCTTGGTCCGGGGCCAATGGTGGATCGGCTTTTGTGTCCATCCCCCACGCCACATGAGGAACGTACCAGGCTTTCAGGCCCCGTGAGCTATTTGCTTGTACAAGCAAATAAGGGTATCCCCCAGGATCCTGTTATCAGCAGGGTATGTTCGCTGTTCGGCCCAGGTCAGCCCGCATTTCCCTGTGTGAGCTCGCACAGCAACCGCTCTTCCCAGAAATGCCAATGGGAACATTCGCGCCATCATACATCGAACCCCTTCCCCCAACTCCGCCCCATTTTTCCGACCTTTCGCCGTCACCCCATGTCACTGATCACCGCCTACCATCGCTTCGTTTTCCACACCCTCGCAGGTTGGACCATTGAGGACCGCCGTACGGCACCGCTGCCACGGTTCATCGTGGTCGTGGCCCCGCATACAAGCAACTGGGATTTCTTCGTGGGCCTTAGTGTCCGGATCCTCTCGGGCATGCAGGGCACCAAGTTCCTCGGCAAGAAGTCACTCTTCAGGTTCCCCCTCGGGATCTTTTTCCGGGCATTGGGAGGCTATCCCGTGGACCGTAGCAAGCACAACAACCTGGTGGACGCAGTGGTCGCGTTGTTCAACAGCGGTGCCATACAGCGCATCGCCATTACACCGGAAGGCACCCGGGCCTATCAGCCCCATTGGAAAAGCGGATTTCATCACATCGCCTCCAAGGCGGGCGTTCCCATCATCCTGTGCGCTTTCGACTACCTCAACAAGCGGGTCGTCATTTCCGCCCCCTTTCCACTGACCTCCGATGTGGAGGGAGACATTGAACGGATGAAGGATTGGTTCAGGCCCTTCAAGGGTCGCATCCCCGAGAACGGCATCCGCTGATCGGCACGATGATCGCAGTAGTCCATCCGATGCGTACGCTTCGCTTGCTCCCGCTGCTCGCCGGACTGTGCATGGCGCTCCTCGGTGCCGCCCAGGGCTTTCCCACACTGGAAGGGGAGACCCTGCGGGGCGAGCGGGTGATGCTGCCGGCTTCGGGCGGGGCACCGCACACCCTCATCGCGCTGGCCTACGGGCAGAAGGCGGGTCCCCGGTTGGAGGACTGGTTCGAGCCGTTGTACCTGCGTTTCGTTGCGCGGCATGGTCTCTTCGCCCAGTCCATACACGTCGATGTTCATTTCGTGCCGCTTTTCGTAGGGGCCAACAAAGCCGCTTATGAACCCACCCTGAAGAAGTTCCGCAAGAGCGCTGCCCCGGAACTGTTGGACCGCATCCTTTTCGTGCGGACCGAGATGGAGCATGTCCAGGGACCGCTCGGTCTGAAGGACAAGGACGTTCCATATTTCTTCATTCTCGATGGCAGCGGTACCATCATCCACCGCACGCAGGGTGAATACAGCGACGCCAAGCTGGAAGCCATGGAGGAGATACTGATGCAGTGACCCGTGCGCCTGCGCTACTTTTGCAACCCATACGAACCAATTCATGACCATGCCGATGACGACCATGTTCGCAGCTTTCATCGGACTGATGCTCAATGCCTGCGGTGGCGATCAGCCCCGCAGCTTCGTGGCCACCTCCGCTGGAAGTGAAGACCAACCCCAACCCACGACCGTGAACAACACTGAAGGCCTCTTCGCCAGGATCAAGACCAACAAGGGAACCATCGTCATCCGCATGGAGTACGAGAAGGCACCGCTCACCGTGGCCAACTTCGTGGCACTGGCCGAAGGTCGTATGAAGAACAGTGCCAAGCCCGAAGGCACCCCTTATTACGATGGGATCAAGTTCCACCGTGTGATCGCCGACTTCATGATCCAGGGCGGTGATCCCACAGGCACGGGCGCCGGAGGTCCGGGTTACGCTTTCCCCGATGAGATCCACCCCGATCTGAAGCACACCCGTGCGGGTACCTTGAGCATGGCCAACGCCGGGCCTTACACCAACGGAAGCCAGTTCTTCATCACCCACAAGGATACCCCCTGGCTCGATGGCCGCCACGCTGTTTTCGGTTACGTCACGGAAGGCCAGGATGTGGTGAACGCGATCGTTCAGGGCGATGTGATGGAGAAGGTCACCATTGAGCGCGTGGGTGGCCCCGCCAAGGCATGGGACGCCATGAAGGTGCTCACGGACAACGCCGACAAGTTCAGGGCCCGCTAACGACGGCCACCCCCCCCCGGCTTGCGACGGCCACCTCCACTCCGGCGGTGGCCGTTGCCTTTACCCCCTCCCCCCGGGGCCCGTGCCTTGGGGTCGTACGCAGGCCCCCGGCCGAACTGCTCCGGCAGTGGCATCTTCTTCACCTCGTAGCCGATCAATGCCTCGATGCGGCCGAACTCGCGCATCTCCTTCTCGTTCACGAAGGTGATGGCCTGGCCCTTGCGCTGGGCACGCGCTGTCCGCCCTACGCGGTGCACGTAATCCTCCGGGTCGCGCGGTACATCGTAGTTGATCACGATGTCGATGTCGTCGATGTCGATGCCCCGGCTCACCACATCGGTGGCCACCAGGATCCGGAGCTTCCGGTTACGGAAGGCCAGCATCACCTCCTCGCGCTCGGATTGCTCAAGGTCGCTGTGCATGGCGCGGGCGTTGAAGCCCTGCTTCTGGAGGTGACGGTTGAGGTTGCGCACCTCCACCTTGCGGCCCGCGAAGATCACGATGCTCGTCGCCTCCGACGTCCGCAGCACATGCTCCAGGATCTGCGCCTTCTGCATGTCGAAGATCACATAGGCCTGCTGGTCCACACCTTCGGCCGGCTTGCTCAAGGAGATGGTGATCTCCACGGGGTCCACAAGGATGTTGCGCGCCAGTTCGCGGATGCCCGGGGGCATGGTGGCGCTGAACATCAGGGTCTGGCGCTCTTTGGGCAGGAAGGTGATGATGCGGTTGATGTCATCCACAAACCCCATGTCCATCATCCGGTCCGCTTCATCGAGTATGAGGAACTCAAGCCCCTTCAGGGGTACATAGCCGAGGTTCAGGTGGCTCAGCAGCTTGCCAGGGGTGGCGACCACCACCTCCACGCCTCCCACCAGCGCTTGTTTCTGCTGGTCGAAACTGCTTCCATCGCTGCCTCCGTAAAGGGGGATGGACGTGATGGGCGTGTAGTAGGCGATGGCTTGCAGCTGCTGGTCGATCTGCAATGCGAGCTCGCGCGTCGGAACCACGATAAGCCCGCGGATGGAACCGTCGACCTTGGGGCGGTATGAAACGATCGTGTCGATGAGCGGAAGGAGGAATGCAGCGGTCTTGCCCGTCCCGGTCTGGGCACAGGCGATCAGGTCGCGTTGATCGAGCGCAGCGGGGATGGCCTGTTCCTGGATGGGCGTGGGCTTCTTGATGTTCATGGCATCAAGGCCATCCAACAGCTCATCGCAAAGACCGAGTGAACGAAAATCCATGGATCCGGTCCCGTTGGACCGTGGTGTTAGAACCGACCACGGAGGCGTGGAAGGTGTGCGAAGGTAGGGCATGCGGGATCGGGGTACCCCGCGGTGCACTGCAGCGGCCCCCGAGGCCGATGGGTGCGGTGGTGCATCGCCGTGGCCGGTTACGTTCCGTACCACTTACTTTGGCACATGGCCGTTCGCGTTGAAGTGTGCGTCACCACCTTGCAGGAAGCCGTGGCGGCCGCATCGGTCGGGGTCGATTCCGTGGAGGTCTGCACCTGGCTCGCATCAGGTGGGGTCACTGCTTCCACGGGATTGGTCCGGACGGTCCGTGATCGTGTGCCGTGCCTGGTCCGTGCGCTGGTCAGACCCGCTGTGGGTCCGTTCCACTACGATGCGATGACCCTCGAGGTCCTGCTGTTGGACGTGCACCAGTTCGCCGCCGGCGGAGCGGGTGTGGTAAGCGGTGTGCTCCACCCGGATGGTCGTTGGGATGAAGGTCCAATGGAACGGATACGCGCTGCCTCCAGCGGAACGGAACTCACCTTCCACCGTGCCATCGACCATGCGCTTGACCCTGTCCAGGTCGCTGAGCAATGCATGGCACTTGGCGTGGAACGCATCCTGTCCTCCGGTGGCGCCGCAACAGCGCTTCAAGGGGCATCGGTGCTGCGTCAAATGGTCCGCAGCGCACCCGGTGTCAGGATCGCGGCGGGAGGGGGAGTGCGCCCGGAGAACGTGGTGGAACTGGTCGAGCGGAGCGGTGTGGAGGAGGTCCATTTCTCTGCCCAGCAATGGGTGCGGAGCTCAGCTTCGGGACCTTCCCTCGGTGCCGACCCGGCCACACTGGGTGCCACGGTCGTGGCCGACCTCAGGCGCATGGACGGCATCCTGAACGCCCTGGTCAAAGCAGGTCTGCGATGAGGCTGATGGTCCTTCTTCACCTGTTCGCCATGCCCGGGTTCCTGTGCGGCCAGGTCATTGAGCGCGAACTGGATGCCGGGTGGACGGTGAGCGGCCCCCGGGGCTTGGAGGTGCAGGCTCAGGTGCCCGGTGTAGTGCACATGGACCTGATGGCCGCCGGTATACTGCCAGATCCGTTCGTGGGCTTGAACATCGATCGTGTTCAATGGGTGGAGCACGATCAGTGGACGTATCGATGCGTGTTCAACGTGCGTGAAGCGGAACGGCGATCGGAGAGCGCATACCTGCGTTTCGATGGCATCGACACGTACGCAACGGTGTCCCTCAACGGCCACATTCTCGGCAACACGGACAACATGTTCCGGCAGTGGCGTTTCCCGGTGAAGGGACTGCTCCGCAAGGGCCGGAACGAGCTGGTGGTGACGATCGCCCCGGTACGTGAAGGGGCGGCCGCACTCAGGCACCGGTATGGGAAGTCCTTGCCGCACGACAGCGATACCAGCGGTCTTGCACCCTTCGTGCGAAAAGCGGCCTACGTGTTCGGCTGGGACTTTTCACCGCGGCTTTTGACCATGGGGCTCTGGCGATCGGTGGTGCTGTGCAGTTACGGTCCGCAGCCCACGCTTGGTGCGGAGGTGGTCCATGTGCAGGGTGGGAAAGAGGACCTGGTAACGGTTACACCGGATTGGGTGCAACCGCCTGCAGGCAGGGGGCATCTGCGTCTTTTCTGGAACGGGCGGCCCATGGCGGAGCGCGTGGTGGCGAGCAGGGATGACTGGTACCTGCCGATCACCATTGATGTGCACGAGGAGGCCCGCTGGTGGCCGCAGGGGGCGGGGGAGCAGGTGCTGCATCAGATCCGCTTGGAGGCCATCACGGTGGAGGGATCGGTCGCATCGGTGGAACGCGTGATCGGGCTTCGCTCCATCGCACTGGACCGATCGAGGGATACCATCGGTGAACAGTTCCGGTTCGTGGTCAATGGAACGCCGCTGTTCATGCGTGGTTGCAACCTCATCCCACCGGACCTGCTGCTCCCGCGCGCGGGTGACAGCGCCTGGGTTGCCTTGGTGCGCCACATGGCCGATGCGCACATGAACATGGTCAGGGTCTGGTCCGGAGGGGTGTATCCACCTGATGCCTTCTTCCACGCCTGCGACACGGCCGGTATCCTCGTTTGGCAGGACCTGATGTTCGGCTACATGGTGCCCGCCGGAGATGCCGTGTTCGTGGCCAACAGCAGGGAAGAGGTACGTCAACAGGTGCAACGCATCGGTGCCCATCCGAGCCTCGCCGTGTTCTGCGGCAACAATGAACTTGACGTTGCCTGGAGCAATTGGGGGTGGCAACAGCGCTACAACCTGCACGGAATGGACAGTGCCGCCGTCTGGAACGACCATCGGGCGTTCTTCCACGATAGCCTGTCCCGCTGGACGGCACCCTATCCCTACACACCCAGCAGCCCGATCAGTAACTGGGGCAACAGCGCGGGCCTTAGCCGCGGAGACCTGCACTATTGGGGTGTCTGGCACGCGGACAGCAGTCTCAGCAGCTACACCCGCAACGTGGGGCGTTTTGTCAGCGAATATGGGTTCCAGAGCTATCCCGACAGCGCCACCCTGGCCCGGTACCTTGCGCCCCACGAGCTGGTGTTGGGAGGTGCTGCGCTGGTCCGCCGGCAGCTCAGTTACCGTACGGACAAGCCGCTGTACGACCGCATCCAGGAAGAGCTGGGTGAACGACCGGCGACCCTGGGGGCCTTCATCGAGGCCACACAAGAGGTGCAGGCCCGGGCATACGGGACGGCCATCGATGCCCATGGGGGGGCCTATCCGCGGTGCATGGGTTCCCTGCTTTGGCAGTTGAACGACTGCTGGCCCGGGCCATCGTGGAGCATCGTGGACCATCTGGGCGTCCGCAAACCGGCCTTTGAGGCGGTGAGATCACGATACAAGGCACTATCCGGGCGCCCCTGACAGGTGGGTCCAGGTTCGGGTGGCGGACCGAAGTGCTATCTTCGTTGCGTTCTTTCCGACCCCAACCCAAAGACACAGAATGACACGAATGCGACACGTGATGGCCGGTGCCCTTCTTCTTGCAGGCATTGGCGTTGCCCCCACCTCCTTCGGGCAGGGAAATTGCCAGAACGCCACCCTGTATCCGGCCGGAGCGATCACGGCCGGTGCGATCGGTGCGCCGGTGACCATCTCCACTTGCAGCTTCCAATCGGAGTATTCCCAGGTGATCGGCATCGTGGCAGGCAATACCTACCAGTTCAGCACTTCGGTACCCACGTACGTGACCCTTCGGAGCGGTGCGCCCGGAGGTCCCGTGGTGGCGCAGGGCTTTGCACCGGTATTCTATCAGGCTGCCAGTGCCACTGACCTCTATCCGCATTGGAACGTCAATGAGAATTGTGGCACAGCGACGGGGTGTATAACCACTACGGTCACCGCGCTTACCTGCACACCGCCCTCCGTTACCTGGACCTACAGCGAGAACTGTGACTTTTCAGAGTTCTACATCGACGTTGATGTGGCCGCTACCGGTTCCGGTTCATCCGTGAACATCGTGTGGGAGGTCTTCGGTGCCCAGAGCGAGTTGGCGGGTGTTGGAGTGGGCGTCTACCAGCTTGGACCGTTCATCTTCGGCGATGAGGTCCTGCTTGTTGTGGAACACGAGAGCGATCCCGTGTGCAACCGGGATTTCGGTGTGCTGGATGTGTTCTCCAACTGCCCTGTTCTCGTGGGTTGCGGAGGTCCGCCCATCGCCAACAGTTACTGCTACGATGACAGCGATAACCGCTCCTGGCTCTACCAGTCCGCAGGCTCCGGTTCGCTCATCCTGTATTTCACGGATGGTACCATCCAGACCTTCGGAGAGACGTTGCGTATTTACGACGGTGTGGACAATACCGGTGCCCTGCTCTACCAGTTCGCCGGTACCGACCCTGACCTGAGCTCCATCTTCGTGATCTCCACCACGGGTTCCATTTTCATGGAGATGACCTCCGACGCGTTCGGCAGCTGTGTAAGTGGCGCCACCACGCAATGGAACTGGGAGGTCAACTGCCTCAACTGCACCTACCCCCAGACCACCTTTGAAGTGGTGCAGGACTGCCCCAACGAACAGTGGAGCCTGGCGGTCGATGTGATCGGGACGGGTGATGGTGCTTCAGTGAACCTGAACTATTCGGTGAACGGAGGAGGAGCCCAGAGCGAGGCCGGTGTCGGTGTCGGTATCACGGTACTCGGTCCCTTCAGCGTGGGGGACGTGGTCGACCTTGAGGTGGCCCACGAGTTCGACTCGTTCTGCAACCAGACGTTCACAGGCATCACCGATCCCGGTACCTGCGCCACGTTGGTGGAGTGCGGCACCGAAGAGAACGGCCAATACTGCCATGGCAACAACGAGAACTACATCCAATACTACCAAGGGACCGGAACCTTCCCGATCGCCCTCTTCTTCAATTCCGGCTCGCTCGAGACCTGCTGCGATGACCTTTTCGTGTATGACGGCGGCGATATCACGGCTCCGCTGCTCACGCCGGTGGCAGGTGCCACGGGTGATCTGACCGGGCTCTTCTATGTGAGCACCAACCCACAGAACCGCCTGACCTTCCGCGTGACCACCGATGGAAGCGTTTCCTGCCAGAGCGGTTCCCAGCAGCAGCTCGATTGGACGGTAAGTTGCCTTGACTGCAATGCCCCGCAAGCCACGTTCGAGATCGTTCAGGACTGTGAGAATTTCCAATACTTCGTCACGGTGGACGTGACCGCACTGGGTTCCGATCCGCAGCTGGAGATCGCCAATGACTACGGCCTGGCCTCCACCTTCATCACGGAGGCGGGGGAATACCAGATCGGCCCCTTTGAAAGCGGTGTGCCCGTGCAGCTGCAGTTGGTGAACGATGCCAACAGCCTGTGCAGCATCAACTCCCCGACCTTGGTCAACCCGCTTTGCCCGCAGTCCCTCTGCGGTGCCACACCGGCAGCCGAGGAGTACTGCTACACCAACAACGAGAACCGTGCATGGGCGTATGAAGTGCCTGTCGGCTCCACCATCCGCCTGATCTTCCAGCGCGGCACCATCGAAAGCAACACGTGGGATGACCTGATCATCTACGATGGTCCCAGCAACGCGCCGGGCACGCCGATCCTGTTCGAGCACACGAACACGTCGACCTGGAACCTTGGCCCGCAGGGTAGTGCGGTGAACTCAACGGTGACCAACTTCTACGCGGTGGATGTCACCACCACGGGCAACAACCTGTACATGACGCTCACCTCCGATGGATCCGTCCAATGCAGTGCGAACACCGCATTCGATTCCTTCCTGTGGACGGCCCAGTGCCTCGGCTGCCAGGCCCCCGGCGTCGCTTACAACCTGGTACAGGACTGCTTCAGCAGGACCTATGTCACGGAGGTCATTGTTACGGAGGTGCCCGGACCCCAGGGCCTTGAGCTGGAACATACGCAGATCGGTACCAGCCAGATGGCCCTCACCCCGGGTGTTTACACCTTCGGTCCTTATGACAACGACCAGCTGACCATCATCGGTGTTACCGATCCGGATGCCCCATCCTGCACGTACACCTCCGATTCTCTCAATTATGACAGCGAGGCGTGCATCATCACCACGTGCGAGAACATCAACACGGAGTACTGCTACGGGAACAACATCGACCGCTGGTACACCTACCAGTCCAGCGAGGAGGAGCCCCTCACCCTCACGTTCCTGCAGGGCGTGATGCTTGCCGGTGACAGGATCACGATCTACAACGGTGGTGATGAGACGGCCGCAGTGATCTATGATGGCAACTTCGGCGGCAACCTGACCGGGTTCTCCGTGAACAGCCAGAACGTTGACAACCTGCTCACCCTCCGCATCCGTTCCAACGGATCCGGCTCCTGTGAGGACGGAGCGGCGTTCCTGCCTTTGCGCTGGGATGTGGGATGTGGTTTCGTGGGATTGACGGAGAACCAGGGCGGCGATGTCACCATCCATCCGAACCCCACGCGTGACCGCATCACCATCGGGCTCGATGGCGATGTGACCGGTGCTGTGCGTGTTCGCGTGATGGACCTGAGCGGCCGTGTCGTACTGGAGGAGCCATACACCGTGCGCGGGGGTGGCATGCACACCATCGACCTCTCCGGCCTCACGAGCGGCCAGTTCCTGGTGCAATTGAGCACCGAACAATGGGTGCGCACCCAGCGTGTGGTGCTGGCCCGCTGACCATGACCGCCTGCCACCAGAACGCCCCGGTGACCCCGGGGCGTTCTGCTATCATACCGGTGGCAATGATGAGGCTGTCGATCAGGGGAACGTCATACCAGGATCACGCCTTCCTCCTGGTCACCGATGACCTTTGCCGTTCCGCTTTGGTGGCGGTGACCGCTCAGCCAGCAAAGCCATGCATCCGCTTCGTGCCTGTCGCGGGTGGCGGGCGGCGGTAACGCGAACATGCCCGCCATCAGTCGCAAGGTGTGCGCCGGGATGGCACGGCCGCCCGGTATTTTCAGGTAGTCCCATTCCTGGCGAATGAGCGCAGCCGGATAGACCTCGTGGACCTGGATGCCCGTTGCGCGCCATTGCACGGCAAGGCGGATGGCCCGCGCCGTGAGTCCGCCCAGGAACATCGGGCTCATGCCACCGGCGAGGCGGTCCGCAGCACGGAAGAGATGATCGTCACCCCTCCCGAAATAGGCTCCAGGAAGGCTCAGTGGAGCGTCGATATAGATGGCCGATGGAGACAGCTCCCCGATGCGTTGCGTAAGCCAGGCGTCCACATCCTCGCCCTTCGCGAGGCGTTCAAAGGTGAAGAGACCACGCTCTCTTGAACAGAGCACGGTGGTGCCAGCAAAGCGCGCGCCAAGGTCGATGCCGATCCAATCGCTCATACTGTTCCAACAACCGCGGACACCAAGTGTTCCTGTGCACACCAGCTTCGCATGGAGCGCTTCAACGGGGCGGCAGCGGTCTGCGCTGTCGGCAACGGCTTATGGCTGCTGCACAGCGATGATGGTGCTCCAGAGGATGCCGGCCTCCTTGTCCAATGAGAAATGGGCCAGCCGCAACTTCGCCACCAATTCCACCAATTTCAATTGGTTGTCCAGCAGGGCCACCTCCCGCTGGTTCACCAGAAAAAGGGAGCTCTCACCTGCCTGGAAGCGTCGGTTCTCACCGTTCAGCAGGGCGATGTAGTTGGCCACCATGTACCGAGACAGGCCCACCTGCTGTTCCATCAGTGCCAGCTCATTGCTGCTGCGCCCGATCGAAGTGCGGATCTGCTGGCGTTCCCGGTCGATGCCAAGTTCGGCCTCGGTGCGCCGCAATGTGGCCAGGGTCAATTCACCCCGCTCCCTGCGCAGGAACAGGGGCATGGAGAACCCCACCCCCCACATTCGGTCGGCCGCATCAAAGCCGGCACCGGCTTCGTTGCTGATGATCCCTCCATTGGCCAGCAGGCTGTAGTTCAGGTCCAGTTGTGGCTTCAGGAATTCACCGCGCAGCCGCCGTTCCACCTCCAGCTGCTCCAGCTTGCCCTGCAATTCCTGCAGCTTGGGATGTTCCTGCATGGCGCGTTCGGTGAGGGCACCAAGGTCGGCGGTGATGGAAGGCGCCCGCAGGTCCATGGTGTCCGGGACAACATCAGGACCGATCTCCAAGGGCCTGAGCACCTCATCCCAGAGGTGGTTGCTCAGCGTGAGCCCTGCGTTGCGGAAATCGACCTCGGCATCACGCAGGCGCATCTGGCGGTCCTGCACCTGCAGCAGGGCCTCCAAGGTGTCGATGGCGGGCCTGTCACCCCCCCTGAAGCTGCCGCGGATCGCCGTATACCGGATGCTCGCCTGTTCCACTGCGGCACGTGCGATGGCCAGACGCTGGTAACTCGCGATCCACGCAAGGTGGTCCGACAGCACGGCGTAATACACATCGTTCAACAGGCGCAGGCGTTCCGCCTCGGCCATGTCCTGGAAGGCTTGCGCCTTGCGCAGGTCAGCGCGCCGCTTGTCGAGGAACAGCCCCTGACCGACCGGCAGCGATACGCCCGCCTTCAAGAGGCCGGCATCAGGGGTGGCATCGGACCCGTTCACGAACGGTCCGCTATTGTTCTGGAAGCCGCCGAACAGCTCGGCACCGAACCATGTGGGGACCTTCAAGCCGGCATCCATCAGGGCATAGTAGTCCTTGCCCTCGAAGGTCTTTTCGGTGTATCCGGCCACGGCCTTGGGGTCGAACGCCCCGCGGGCCGAGCGCACCGCAGCCTCGCCCATCGCGTTGCGCAACGATGCCTGGCGTACGGCAGGATGATTGTCGGAAACAAGTTGGACCAAGGCGTTCCTGGTGAGCACCTGGATCGTATCGGGCTGCGCTGCGGCTGGGCAGGCGAGCACCAGGGCGAACAGCACTGAGGTCCTCGTCATGGTATGCCGGCCTTGTCGGTGCCTACACGTAGCGGGTCCTGGTACAGGTCGGGCGGGAACCCGTTCAACTGGCGCCACAGTTCATACCAGATGGCGACGTCCTTCAGGAGTGCCATTCCCACCGCACCGGCCCCCACACGCAGGGCCTCGGGCCAGGGCTTGTCAGCAGGGTCGGGGCCTACCAGGATGCGGTACTTGCCATTGGGACTGATCAGGTTGTCTATGGCCACGACCGTGCCTCCATAGGTGCCATAGCTGGTATTGGGCCACCCGCTGAACACGATGGCGGGCCAGCCGTCGAACATGAACCGCACCTTCTGCCCCGGATTGATCAGGGGCATGTCCATCGGCTCGATGTAGAGTTCCACGGCCAGGTCGAAACGGGCGGGCATCACGCTGATGAGGGGTTCTCCCTCCTTCACGAGCTCGCCCACACCGCTTTTCACCGCGCGTGTGATGTAGCCTTTCTGCGGGGCGCGAATGATGTAATTGCCGGCCCGGACCGTGTAGCTGGCAAGGTCCACCTGCATTTTGGTGACCTCGGCCTCGGTGGTGTACATCTGGCTGAGACTGGCGAACTTCTCGCCCTCCGCCTTGGAGAGCTTGTCGCGGTAATCGTTACGGATGCCACCGATCTCGAGCTCCGCGTTGAGCAGTTCGTTGCGCGCTTCAAGGAGCTTGTTCTCCGCATCGATGAACGCTGCGTTCGCGCGTTGCTCCTGTACGCGGCGGCGCTCCAGTTCGACCATGCTGATGAGCCCTTCCCGGAACTGTTCCTCGCCCCGTTGCAGCTGGTCCTTTGCCACCTTTATCTCGGTGCGGGAGGCCACTACACGGATGCTGTCGCTCTGTACCTTCAGTTGGGCCTGCCTGATCTTGTTCTCCCCCTGTTCCAGCTTGATGCGCATGGCCTGGGAGAGCGCATCGATCTGTGCATCAAGGCTGTTCACCTTCTCCTGGTAGCTCCGGGAGGTGAGCTCCTTGGCAGTGATCTGCTCCTGGGTGCGCTCCAACAAGCGCGGGTCGAAGTATTCCTGCTTCACTTCGCTGATGCGCAGGATGGTGTCGCCTGTTTCCACCAGCTGTCCCTCCTGTACGTACCACTCCTCGATACGTCCCGGGATCACGGCGTGGATGGTCTGCGGACGTTGGTCCGGACTGAGGCTGGTGAGGGACCCCCGGGCCCTGATGTTCTGCGTCCAGGGGAGGAACAGGCCCGCGAGGAACAACAGTACGGCGGCGGCCACCAGCCTGCCGAAACGATGCGCGGCACGGGAGGCCCCCACGATCTTGAATGCCTTGTACGTGCCGCGGTCAAGCGCAGGTGTGGCACATTCAGGGGCGTCTGAGATGTTGAGCATGACCTGTTCAGCGTTCGGGGTGGTCCAGTATCGCACCATTTTCCAGCCGCACCACACGGCTGAAATGGCGTTGGAAAAGCGGATCGTTGCTGACCGCGATCAGTGTGAACGGGGCGTTGTGACCGGTGAGGAGTCCGAGCAGCTCGGCATGTTCATTGGCGGGCATGGGGAGGGCGTCATCCTCATACAGCACCAGCCGCGGACGGCCTGCCAGGCAACGGGCCACGATGATGCGGCGCACAAGGCTCTGTGGTAGGCGGGAACCGAGCGGGTCCAGCCGGGTCAGCAGGCCTTTGGGCAGGTCGGCCAGCATGGCCATCAGGCCGGTCCTGACAGCGGCTTCGCGTGCATCCTGCTCCGTGATCCAGGGACGGCCCATGACGATGTTCTCCATGACCGTGCCACTGAAGATCTCCTCGTGCGTGAAGCTATCCCCCATGGCACTGCGCACGTTCTCCAACCGCAGGCTCTGGAGGCCATGGCCATCCAGCATGATGGTGCCCTCGTCCGGTGTGATCAGTCCCGCCACCATGTGCAGCAGTGTGCTCTTGCCCGATCCATTGGGCCCTGCGATGCAGATCTTCTCACCCGGGGCTACCACAAGGTCCACGGACCGCAGCACGGGATTGCCGCTCCAATGGCTCTTGAAGGCGACCCTGCGCAACTCCACCGCCATGGCCCCACCCTGCTCCAAGGTGATGGGAAGCTCCATGCCATCCTGTGGCTCCAGCGCTAGGTCCGTAACGCCCCCGATCTTCTCCAGGGCGGTAAGCACGTCATAGATCGAATCCAATCCCATGATCACCTTCTCCACCGCGTTGAGAAGCAAAAGGATGACGATCTCCGCGGCCACGAACTGCCCGATGTTCATGCGTTCGTTCATCACCAGGAGGCCACCGAGGATGAGCAGTGAAAGCGTGACCACGGTCTTGAACCCGACCATCGCCCAGTAGTGGCCCAGCAGCACCTTGAAATGGGCCTTTCGAGCCTCGGTGTAGGAGATGGCGAGCTCATCGGCGCGACCGAGCGGAAGGGTGGTGGTGCCCGCCAACTTGAACGTGCTGTTGGAACGCCCCAGTTCCTCCAGCCAGAAGGCGGTCTCGTACTTGTACTTGGACTCCTGCATGCTGGTCTCCAGTCCCTTGGTGCCTGAGAGGCGGAACACGGCCCAGAGCAGAAGGATCAGGAACAGGGCGAAGGCGATGAAGAACGGGTGGTAGAAGGAGAGGAGCACCAGCCCGAGCACGATCTGGAGCGCACTCACCGGAATGTCGAGCAGCACCTTGTCAAGACCCTTCTGCACGGTGAGCGTGTCGAAGAACCGGTTCACGAGCTCAGGCAGGTAGCGGCCGGCCAGCTGGTCGGGGCGGATGTTGGGTAACCGGAAGGCGAATTCCAGCGAGGAACGCACGAACAGGCGCTGCTTGATGTGCTCGCTGAGCACCAGTTGCATCACGTGCATGGCACCGGTGAAGGCAACACCGACCGTGACGAACGCGATGAGCACCACCCATGAGGTGGCAAGCTGTCCACCGCCGATGAGGTTGATGATGGCTTGGATACCGAGCGGGAGCGTGAGGTTGATGGCCCCCCCAACCACGGCGAACAGGTAGATGTAGGTGATGTCCCGCCTGTCCAACCGCAGCAGTTGGAACAAGCGCTTGAACGGACGGACGTAGACATCTGCTCTCATCGCCGGGGAACATTCACGGTTGATAACACAAGCTCCACGAACAGGTCGGGCAGCCGGCTGCCAGCATGCCGTTCCGTAAGGGACGGCAGGTGTTCGGCGAAAAATCGCTGCACCATGCTCCCGTCCACCACATTGCTGGCCAGCATCGCGGGGAACGGGTGGTCCGGCCTTACATTGATGATGTGCTCCTTGAGCCGGTCGCAGATGCGTTTGAAGGAGCCGAAGCAGCCTTCGCGGTGCTCCGCATCCACCCCCTTGGTCATGTAGGCCTTGGCGGATTCGCTCACAGCGATGCGATAGAGGGCCCGCAGGTCGAGGTAGGTGAAATTGCCGCGCTCGTTGACGGGTGCGGTGATGGAACGGACGGCCCTGACCAGGCGGTCGTTGCCGTCCGCAATGTTGGCCGTATCGAACACCAATTTGTACTCGCGCCAGCTCCAATACCATCCGATGAGGTAGATGAGCAGCCGGTGCTTGTTCTCGAAATAACGATAGATGCTGCTTTCCGCAGTACCCAGTTCCGCAGCCAGCTTGCCGAAGGTGAACGCCTCAAGACCCAGTGAGTCGATCAGCCGAACACTGTGTTCGATGATCCGGCGGCCCAGGTCCGTGGCCAGGGGGTCTTTCAGGTACACCGGCTCGGTCACCTGTACGTTCACCTGCATCAAGCGCTGCATGCGTATTGGAGTGGGTAGGGAAGAACAGGTATCACACAAAGATCGTTCTCATTCTTTCAAAAGTGGTTGTAAAAAAATCTAAATAGATAGTAATACTATTATCGCATCAAGATCTGGCCCCAGGGATGTGCGCTCCACGCGCTGATGTCCGCGGGCATCCGGAAATGACGGACCCCGACCCGCGAAGCGAAAGCCGGTCCACTGAAGAACGGAGGACACCCCTGCGTCAGCCCTCCTCAGCGTTCACAGGAACCACAAGCACCGGGCATTGCCTTGCGCGCAGAATGCCATCACCCACACTCCCCACGAATGCCTTGTACAGCGCACCGTGACCATGGCTGCCGAGTACGATGAGGTCGGCGGGCAGCTCAGCCGCTTCTTGCAACAGGGTCTCCACCGTGGGGCCCTGTACAAGGCGTCCAACGGCTTCCACGCCGGATCCCGCCGACCGCTCCGCCAACGCCTGGATGTGCCTGTGATCGCTGCGAAGGGTATCGGCCAGGTGGTCCCGCACGTACGTCGGCCCCACTTCGAAGCCCACGAAGTCGGGCTCAGGGGCTGCTACGTGCAAGAGGGAGAGCCGCGCACCGGTCGCCTTCGCCAGCGCAAGGGCGGTGTTGAACAGGATGCTGTCCGCGGGGCCCATTTCAAGGGCGATCAGGATGTGCTTCATGTGGGTACAAGTTAAAGCCCGTGCTTTCCCGGACCCTGATGGTCGTCACCCAAGGCTGGAAATGTGGTGAAGCGTGACGCCGCACCTCCGATGCCTGCCAGCCCATCGGGGCGGCTGTATCGAATGGAAAGAGGGCCGCCGTTGCTGGTCAGCCCTCTTCGCGATGGAGTCGGTGATCCGTATCAGTCCTTGCTCAGCACCAACCGGTCGAGGTGTTGCTTGCGCAATTTACCGGTGCTGGCGAAGAACCACTCGCTCAGACCATAATGGTATCCGCGTCGCAGTCCCGAGCGGTAGGTCTTGAGGACCCCGCGCTTTCCGCTCAGTTTTTGCAGGCTGCGGGTCAGTGCCAGTTCAATGTCCGCCTCCTTCATGGAGGGCTCGTTCTTGTGCGCCCACGCACCAAGGTGGTCACGCAGGTCCTCCTTGGTCAGCAGCAAGCCCTTGGCCGTGATGGCCTCCACCACGGCGGTGTCCCATTCATTCAGACGATAACCGCCATCCTTGATGGTGCGTTTCTTACGCCTTCCGGGCTTGCGGCGGTATTTGCGGGTGGGGGCGGTGCCCTCCTTACGCGGCCTTCCGGGGCCCCGTTTAACCGGTTTTTCGTCGTCCTCCGGAGAATTGTCCCCGTGGATGGCCTTGAGCTCGCGCATGGCCTCACGCACTGTATCGAGTTGATACAGAAGCCTGCGCCGTTCGCTCCGGTATTGGGCCAGAAGTTCAGCTACATCTTTCGCATCGAGGCGTTTCTTAGGCATGGGAATGTTTTAATTGAATGGTGATGCACATGGAGCACTGCAAATTTAGAACATTAAGGAATTGTAAAATGATCATTGAATATGTCCGATAGGCGGCGGACATGGCATGGCATTACCATCGATGTCCCTTATGTGAGGATGATCGAGGGTGCGTTCGGTGCTGGCTGGGATATTCGACCAATGCTGAATATTTCACTATTTATTTCGTAAAATAATCGACGAGCATCTTCCTCGGCACTCCCGTCAACGGCGATCAGCAAGCCACCAGCGGTCTGCGGGTCGGCAAGCATCATCATCCGTTCGGTGGAGTCCGCCCCGCTTATTCGCTGGCCATAGCTCCGCCAATTGCGGAAAGCGCCATCCGGATAGCATCCTTTGGCCAATAGCTCGCGTGTTCGTGGAATGATGGGCAACGCATCATATGTCAAGGAAGCTGCAACTCCGCTCGCATCGCACATCTCCAGCAAGTGGCCTGCCAACCCGAACCCGGTGATATCTGTCATGGCATGCACGGTCGGTAGCTTTCCAAGTAATGTGCCGATCGCGTTCGACGCGAGCATCACATCAAGGGCCAGCCGTTCATCTCCCGCGTCCATGATGCCACGTTTCACGGCGGTGCTGTGGATGCCGGTGCCGAGCGGTTTGGTGAGGAGCAGGATGTCACCCGGTCGTGCACCGGAATTGCGTTTGATATGGGCCACTTCGATGTCGCCAGTGACCGCCAGCCCGAAGAACGGTTCGGGGGCATCGATGCTATGGCCACCCGCCAAGGCGATGCCCGCATCATGGCAGGCCTTTCGCCCCCCCTCCACCACACGTGCCGCAACGGATGCGGGCAGCTTGTCCACCGGCCATCCCAGGATCGCAACGGCCATCAGCGGGCGCCCGCCCATGGCGTACACATCGCTCATGGCGTTGGTGGCGGCGATGCGTCCGAAATCATAGGCATCATCCACGATCGGGCTGAAAAAGTCGGTGGTGCTGATGACGGCGCGGCCGTGCCCGAGGTCGAGTATCGCGGCATCGTCACGTGTGCCATAGCCCACCAGCAGACGCGGATCGGGCAGTGTTCCAAGGTCGCTCTTCAGGATCTCGTCGAGCACCGCGGGGGCGATCTTGCAGCCACAGCCGGCGCCATGGCTGTAGTGGGTCAGGCGCACGGGGCCTTCAGAGGGCGGGGGAGGAGGTAGTGCCATGGTCCTTCAGGCGCTGGGCCAGGTCGCGAAGATCGCTGGTGCATGCGTGGAACCGTACAACGGTTGCAGGATCGCGCTGGGAAAGACCATGCGCGTAGGTCCTGTCATAGTAGTCCAGGGTGATCTGCACCACCGTTTCGAGCCTGCCTTCCGCCAACGCCTCAAGCGCCGTCTTTGCGTGCTGTGGCCCGATGCGGCGTGAGATGCGGCGAAGGGCCTCCGCGAGATCGCCGGTGGCATGGCCGCCATAATCGCTGACAAGTCGCTGGACACGTTCGTTGCGGGGCATATCCGAATAGAACAAGTGCGATGAGCGCATGGCGTTGTACAACGGTTCGGGCAACAGCAGCCTGCCGATCTTGCGGCTTTCATCCTCCAGCCAGATGGGGCGCGTTCGATCCACATTGCGAATGGCAGCCCAGAGCAGGTTCTCGAAGTGCTCCTGGGTCGGCTGGGGTGCTTCGCCCAACATGCCGAACGTGGATCCCTTGTGGTTCGCCAATGCCTCGAGGTCGATGACCTGCTCGCCCAGTTCCCGGAGGTGACGCAGTGTTTCGGTCTTGCCCGATCCGGTGCAGCCACCAAGCACCCGCATGTCAGGTGCGTCGCGGAGCGCATCGAGCACATGGTTCCGGAAGGCCTTGTAGCCCCCGATGAGCGTATGCACTTCCGCGAACCCGGCTTTCCCAAGCAGCCACGCCACACTTCCGCTCCGTTCACCCCCGCGCCAGCAATGCACGGCCACACGCCGGTCGGGAGCCAGTGCGGAAATGGCCTCCACGAACCCGGCCAATTTCGGTCCAACGATGCGCAGGCCCTCCAGCACCGCAGCGTCCCTGCCCGAACGCTTGTAGAGCGTTCCAACCACGGCGCGTTCCTCATCATCGAACAGCGGCACGTTCGTCGATCCCGGGATATGTCCCTGTGCATGCTCGCCGGGTGAGCGCACATCCACCACCGGCAGGCCGGTCCCCAGGAATTCACCGACGGGCGATCTCCGCAGCATGTTCAAAGGTAGGGGCCATGCGCGGCAGCTGCCGGTCCGGCAGCCAACAGTGCAGGGGATCGTTCGCTGCTACAAGGGGGCGAGACGGTCGCGCACCTTGCCGAGGTAGGAGCCGCCAACGGGCACCTTCCGGGTGCTTTCATCCATGGAGATCTCACCATCGTCCACGGCCTGGATCTTGTCCAGCCTTACGATGAAGGACCGATGCACGCGCATGAAGTGGCGCGAGGGCAGGCGGTCCTCCATGTCCTGCATGGTGGCGTGCACCACGTAGCGCTGGGCACCCACATGGATGCCCACATAGTCCTTGAGCGCCTCAACGAAGCAGACATCGCTGAACCGCAGGCGCATCTGGCGGCCTTTGTACTTCACGAAGAAGTGGTCCGCATTGCTGCTCTCCTCGACCAGGTCGTACAACCGCCCGATCTGCATGCGCATATCCTGTTCGCCGGCATGTTTGCTCAGGGCGATCTCGATGGCGGTATGGAGCGTCTGCTCCGAGAAGGGTTTCACCACGAAGCCGTAAGGTTCTGCGATCTTGGCCTTGCTCACCGTGTCCGCATCGCTGTTGGCGGTGAGGAAGATCACCGGCACGTTCAGTTCATGCCTGATCTCCTGCGCCGCTTCCACACCGGTGTGCCCGTCCACCAGATGGATGTCCATGATCACCACCTGGGGTAGCAGTTCAACGGCCTTGGCCACCGCCTCGCCCCGGGACCGCGCAGTGCCCACCACATCGTATCCCTTGGCGCGCAGGCGTCCCGCAATATCACGACTGATGATGGGCTCATCCTCAACGATGAGCACCCGAACGGGCTCCTTGGACATTGTGATGCTGGGTTACGATATGAGGCGGCCCGCGAGGGGCCCCGGACCTGGTTGGTGCGTTCTATTTGTATATCACTTGATACGATGCGCTCCGTCAACGGGTTACGTTCCACCGTTCAGCCTGGATGCGTGCGAGCAAGTTAAACCGGCCGATGCGCTTTTGCCTGCGCACTTGCAAGACTCGTGTGCCGCATCCTGATGACCGCATGGACCGATCGATGCCCGCTGCTGTGGGAACCCCACATCCGAGTAACTTCACAGCCCGTTGTATGCCATGAAGAACATGAGATCCAGCATCCTGGCCGGCATGGTCATGGTGCTTGCCACATCGGCCCTTGCCCAGGAGGCCCCCACCTACGGTTGCCATTATTTCAGGAGCGGGCGCAGGCCGCATCCGACAGCCACTTCGGCCGAGCGCAACCAGATCGCAGCCACCATCGCACGGAGCGATACGTTCGATATCAGGCACTATGACATCCACCTGGACCTAACGAACTATGGCGGAGGCACGATCAAGGGTTGGACCACGGTGACCTTCGCAGCGCGGATGAACGATCTGGACCATATCCGGTTCGATTTGTTGCAGCTGGTCGTGGACAGTGTGGTAGCGGCAGGTGAGCCGATCGGGTTCACGCACGATGGACAGTTTCTCGACGTACCCTTCCCTGCCCTGATGAACGAAGGTGATGAGGGTGCCATCACGGTGTACTATCACGGCGACCCCTACCAGGATCCGGAGTGGGGCGGCTTCTATTTCGAGAGCCAGTACATCTACAACCTTGGGATCGGTATCAGCACCATTCCTCCCAACTTCGGCAAGGTCTGGTATCCGTGCTTCGACAGTTTCGTGGAACGGGCCTCCTATTCGTTCCACATCAAGAGCGCAGGTGCCTACCGGTTCCTCGGCCAGGGTAATTTCATCGAGGAGGTCCAATTGGGTGGTGATACCGTGGTCCGCAGCTACCAGCTTCCGCAGGAGATCCCCACCCATATCAGTGCCATCGCCGTGGCGAACTACCAGGAGCACTCCTACACGCACAGCGGTGCCCAGGCCGATATCCCGGTGGCCCTGCGCGCCAAGCCGGCCGACCTGCCCGCCATGATATCACGCTTCGGCAACCTGGGTGACGCCATCGACGCCTGTGAGTATTGGTATGGCCCGTATCCCTATGACCGCGTGGGCTACGTGCTCACCACCGATGGAGCGCTCGAGATACCGACCAATGTGGCTTACCCGCAATTCATGACCGGCCAGACCAACGCCAGCAATCGCGGCCTTTACACCCACGAGCTCGGCCACCACTGGTGGGGGGACAAGGTGACGCCCTATGTGCACAACGACATGTGGCTGAAGGAAGGTCCCGCGGAGTACAGCGGGCACCTCATCGAGGAGTGGATCGGCGGACAGGATGGCCTGCTCGCGGCGGTGAAGAACAACCACTATCGGGTGCTGCGCGAGGCCCATCTCGACGATGATGGTTTCCAGCCATTGTCGCCCATGCCCGACCCCCACATCTACGGCACGCATACCTATTACAAAGGGGCTTCGGTCATGCACAACCTGCGCGGCTATCTCGGCGACGAGCTCTTCCGGCAGGGCATGCGCGGCGTACAGCAGTCCTTGGCCGAACGGACCATGACCCCCGAGCAGTTCAGGGACTCGCTCGAGGCGGCCACCGGGGTGGACCTCAACGCGTTCTTCGACGCATGGGTCTTTGCGCCCGGGTACAGCGTGTTCGTGCTGCGTTCATGGACCAGTGTGGCACAGAACGACAGTTTCGCGGTGGAGCTGGATCTGCAGCAGAAGCTCCGCGGCACCGACATCATGCACGAGGAGGTTCCCTTGCAGGTCTCCTTCCTGGACGCTGACCGCAACGAGTACATCACCCGGATCGTTGCCGGAGGCCAGTTCAGTTCGCATACCGTCACGGTTCCGTTCGACCCGGCCATCGTGATCGTGAACCGGTATGACCGCATCAACCAGGCCCGCACCACCCATGAGCGCATCCTGGTGCCGGGGGTCTCGTTCGGGAGCACCCAGCCGTATGTGGACATGATCATGTACCAGACCGCTCTGGTGGATACCACGCTGGTCCGCATCGAACACATCTGGTCCGGTGCCGATCTGGAGGAGGCCACGGCAGAGGTGGTCCAGGTGTCCAACACCCATTACTGGGATATCGGTGGGCTGTGGCCGGAAGGCACCATCCTTCGGGGACGGTTCACCTACACCGGTGCAACGCCGGACAAGCTGGACCATGACCTGGTGGACGGGGATGAGACCGGCATGCTCATGGTGTATCGCTCAAGCCCAACGCAACCATGGGCACCCTACCCGGACCAGACCGTCCTGGCCGGCGACCTGTTCAATGGCAGTGGCATCGTGAACCTGAATGTGATGCGTCAGGGACAGTATGCCTTCGCCAAGAGCAGCATCATCCTGGGATCTGCAGAGCTGGAAGAGGGTGAAGGGATGGAGCTGTTCCCCGTACCGGCGAAGGACCACCTGCAGGTAAGGCTTGCTGATGCGGCTCCGGGTACCCTGCGTTTCGATGTGTTCGGTGCGAACGGTGCGCTGGTGATGCATGCTTACCGCAGTGGCAGTGGCGAAGGCCTGCACCTGCTTGAGGTGTCCGAACTTCCGGCAGGAACATACATGCTGCGTTGCACCGGACCGGACGGCCGGCGGATCGCCACGCGTCGGTTCAGCGTGGAGCGCTGATCGCATGGACCTCAACGCCATCGGCCAGCGCAAACCGTTGTATCCCATCGGCGGGCCGCTCCACGACCTGCTTGAGCGCCAGGGGCGCCTGGTGGACCTGCCGGTGAGCTATGGCGATCTGTTGCGTTTCGACAGCTCACTGCCACTGGTGGACGGCCAGGGCAGGGAGACCCTGTGGAGCGCCGTATTGCACCGGCCCGGCGAACAGGAAGACCTGTATGAACGGCTGGTGGAGACCTACCAGACCCTGACGGCCGGTGGACGCCAGGTGGGGCATCTGCAGGTGGCCGGTGTCGCGTTCTGTGCCTACGGCAATTCGCAGCCCTTCCGCATCAGGATACTCAACCGCATCAACGATAATCACGACTACTTCTACATCAAGCGGGCCGATGCCAGTCGCGTCTATGGGCTTGAGCTCGAGCACTTGCTTTCGCCCAACCGCATCAGCTACCTGGTCGACGGCCCCACCCTGGTGGAGGAGCATATCATCGGGGTGCCGGGGGATGCGTTCATACAGGAGCCATCGCGCTATGGCGGCACGCTCAATGAGGTTCGCCTGAGCAAGGAATTCGTCAAGTTCAACGAGCGGTGCTTCGTGCGGTTGCTCGGTGACATGCGCGCCTACAATTTCGTCGTGGATGTGATCCACGATTTCGACCAGGTCCAGTATCGCATCCGCAGCATCGATTTCGATCAACAGAGCCATGCCGGCAGGCCCCGGACCTACCTGCCCCAGTTCTACAAGGAGAACCTGCCCTACGTACAGCTCGCGCAACGGGTGATCGATGCCGGGACCACGGAGCAATACAGGCAGGAGGAGCGTGCATTGCTGCGGCGCAGGTACAAGTTGTCCGAGGAGGTGCTGTGCGACCTGCTGGAGGTCATGAGCGCGGATCCCATCAGCACCGATGAGCAAGTGGCGGAGCTCGCTGCGGGGTTGGCAGCCCTGCATGGGACACAGCGTTTCACCGGCGCCCGCAGCATGGGGGAGCTACTGCGCACCCAGCTCGCCACCTGCCTTGCGGTTTGACACCGAACGGCGTCCCTGCTCCGGCATGATCGTAACATTTTTCGACAGGTGGGCGTATCGAAGCCCCGGAACCCATCAATGTTCCGATCGACCATGCACACGTTCAACCTGTCCGCCCTGTTCGTTTCAACACTGCTGTCAGTTGGTGCTGCGCGCTCCCAGTCCCAGGTGATCACCTACCAGTGGCTGAACCAGTGGTGTACTGATATCATTGATTGCGACGAAGGTTGCATGGCGTGTAACATGCCCGGGAACAGCAGTCCCCAGTTCTTTGGCACCAACGTGGCATGGATCGGTGTGGACGTTTGTCCCCATCCGGTCGCCAGCGGTGACAATGCCGTGGGCTCGTTCGGATGGCAGGAGGAATATGGTACCGCACGTTACATCCTGCTCTCCGGCTTGTCCATGGGGCAGGTGCAGATCGACAGCATCATCCTGCGGCATGCCCGCAGCGCCAACGGTCCTGACCGGCTGAAGGTGTCCTACTCGCGTTCCTCCATGGAACCTGCCGCCGAGGTGGCCGAACTACCCATCGAGCACAATTTCCACACGGACGTGATCACCGACCTGGGATGCCTGAGCACCGCTCCCGGTGACCCCTTCGGCATGTTCCAGCTCATGCTCACCCCATACGGCAGCGCTACCGGTGGCTGGTACCTCGATGAGGTGCGCATCGTGGCCACGCCCTGCGAACTGAGCACCGGCCTGGAGGATGTGGTGGACGAGGAGGAGCGCTACAACGGCCCGTGGTACGATGTGCTCGGTCGCCCGGTGAAAGGGAACGTTCCTGCCGGTGTGTACGTGGGCGGCAAGCGCCAGGTGAAGGTGTTCTGAACGCCTTCTCCCGTCCATCCCGCTCAACGCCTTGATCGCGGGTGGTACTGCAGGATGTTGCTACGCAGGTACTCGCGGTCCAAGTGGGTGTAGATCTCGGTGGTGGTGATGCTCGCATGCCCGAGCATCTCCTGCACAGCACGCAGGTCGGCCCCGCCCTCCACCAGGTGGGTGGCGAACGAATGGCGGAAGGTGTGCGGGCTGATGGTCCTGCGGATACCGGCCTTCACAGCGAGTTCCTTCACGAGGTTGAAGACCGCCACCCGCGACAAGGGGGCACCGCGAGCGTTCAGGAAGACCACGTCCTCCGCATCGGTACGTACGGGCTGGTGCACGCGAACGGCTTTCAGATAGCGGTCGATGCAGCGGGTGGTGGTGGAGGAGATGGGGACCAACCGCTCCTTGTCGCCCTTGCCGATGACCCTGATGAAACCCTCGTTGAAATGGAGGCGCGAGATGCGCAGTCCGCATAATTCGCTGACCCGCAGGCCGCAGCCGTAGAGGGTCTCGATGATGGCCTCATCGCGGTGCCCCAGGGGGGCGCTGCGGTCGATCACCGCGAGCATCGCGTCTATCTCATTGACCGAAAGGAAGACCGGCAGTTTGCGACCGGGACGCGGGCTCTGCACCAGTTCTGCCGGATCGTTGCGCAGCACTCCATCGCGCTTGAGGCCCTTGAAAAAGGTGCGCAGCGCACTGAGGTAGCGGGCCTGGCTGGTGGCTGCGGCTCCCGCCTTGGCGGTGCGGGTGATGAACTGCTGGATATCCTCGAGACCAAGCTCCAACGGGCCCAGCGGCGGTACGTGGGCGGCGGCATGGTCGCGCAATCTTCCCAGGTCGCGCAGGTAGGCCTCCACGGTACGTTCGCTCAACGAACGTTCCAGTTTCAGGTGTATCCTGAACTCCATCAGCGCCTGCTCCCAGGTCATGCAACAAAGGTGACGCACGGACGGGGCTGCATGCATGCGTTGGCACCCAGTGCTACCAACCGCCGATCGTGGATCACACCAGGATCGCGATCTTCGCACCCGAACGCTCCCCCATGCGCATCCTGATCATCAACGGCCCCAACCTGAACCTGCTTGGTCAACGCGAGCCGGGGAAATATGGCGTGCGCACCATGGACCAGGTGATGGAGGGGCTCCGGGATGCCTATCCGGCTGCAGTCCTGGAAGTGAGGCAGAGCAACCTGGAGGGAGAGCTGGTGACGTGGGTCCAGGAGGCATCGGGATACGATGGGCTTGTACTGAACGCGGGCGCTTACAGTCACACGTCGGTGGCGCTGCGCGATGCTGTCGCATCCCTGCATGTCCCCGTGGTGGAGGTGCACATCACCAATCTGCTGGCGCGCGAGCCCTTCCGCCACCGGTCCCTTGTGGGGGAGGTGTGCAGGGGCAGCATCATGGGCCTTGGCACCGATGGATACCGCTTGGCCGTGGATCACCTGCTGCGCTCGAAGGCGGAGGCATCCAGCTGATCGAACCGCTTCCATCCGAGGATGAACCGGTCGTAGGCGATGCTGCGGTGGTACATCCCGGTGAGGTCGGGTGATCGTTCTTCTGCGAGCAACGCACGCCGTTGCGCGAGTACATGCGGAAGCCGTGCGAAGTAGTGCCAGTGCGCGCGTACCACCTGCCACGCATGCGCGGCGTGGCCCTCGAACAGGAACTTCAGCGCAGCGGACCCGTCGAGCAGGAGCCGGCGCAGCAGCCAGTAGCCGAAGGCACCGGAATGAAGGTTCTTGGTAAGGACGATGAGGCTGTTGCGGAAGTTGAGGTAGGTCTTGTGCGGGCTTCCATAGCCCAGTGCTCCCCCCCCCACGTGGTGGACGACAGCGGCACTGGTGTACCCGATCCGGTGCCCCCTGCGACGCAGCCGCCAGCAGAGGTCGATCTCCTCCATATGGGCGAACAGGGCCGCGTCGAAGCCACCCACGGACCGGAAGGCGGCGGCATCGATCATGAGGCACGCCCCGGTGGCCCAGAACACCTCGGCCTCGCCGTCATACTGGCCGCTGTCCACCTCGGTCATTTCAAAGATCCGTCCTCGACAGAAGGGGTAACCGTTGCGGTCGATGAAGCCCCCCGCCGCACCCGCGTGCTCGAAACGGTCCGGTGCATGGAAGGAGCGCACCTTCGGCTGGCATGCCACCATATCCGGATGGGAGTCCATATAGCGGTTCAATGCACCGATCCAGCCCGGACTGACATCCACATCAGAGTTCAGCAGCACGAAGCGGTCGGCCTGCACCTGCGCCAGGGCCTCATTGTATCCGCCGGCGAAGCCAAGGTTCGCGCCCAGCCTGAGGCATCGCACACCGGGCTGCCGGTCCAGCCATTCCACACTGCCATCCGTGGATCCGTTGTCCGCCACCACCACCTCGGCATCCCCGCTATGAAGCACCACCCCCGGAAGGAATCGCTCCAACCAGGACCTGCCGTTCCAATTGAGGATGACGATGGCGATGCGCATGGTCGCGCAAAGGTGCACGAACGATCGTGACGGGCCTTACCGTGGATCGTTAAAGAATTCGTTCACGCGGTCGCTTTCCAGCGTCCCCGGTTGGATGGTCTGCACCCCGGGCAGCGCCACGTTCCGCTGGTGGAGGATGTTGTTCCATTGGGGGTTCTGGAGTTCGCCCGGCACTTCGCTGTGCAGCAGCACCAGGCAGGAATTGGCCAGGTCGGGTTGATAGAAGACGAAGCGGCGGTTGGTATAGCGCCCCGCCCGGTAGTAATGCCAGATCGTGTACGGGTAGGTGCCCATTTCATTGAAGCGGTCCATCATGGTGTTCGGGGCGCCGTACTTCAGGTAGACCATGCCCCTGTCCGTCTCATACCCCTTCATGACCCGGCAGCTGAACAGCTTGTTCACCTTGATGACCTGTGCCCGGTAGTCCCGCCATCCCTGCTCGGGGTCCACCGACCGGTTGGCCCAGAAACTGTAGAAGAAACGGCGCATAAGGTCCATGTCCCTGTCCTTGATGCGATCGTCGATGATCTTCCGTTCAAGCTGGTCCGCGATGGGGCGCATGCTGTTGATGTGCTCCACAAGGGAGTCCACGTTGTTCATGGCCCCGGCGAACGTGTTCGTGAGGTCGATGGTGTTCAAGGCCTGCGGGTCGTAGGTGCGCTGCACCGGGTTGTTCCGCATGAAGAACTGTTCCGCGCGGCTCACCAGTTCTCCGCGCTTGTCACGCACTTCGAGGGCGAGCAGGTAGTTCCCGCTTGGCAGGTCGCGGATATCGAAGCTCGCGATCACCGGTTCCACCTCGCGCGCCTTGTTCCTTGCCACCCGCTTGAACCCCCCGTGGACGGTCCGCTTCTCGAAGCCCTCGATCTGGTAGCTGAACAGGTAGAGGCTGTCCGCACCGAACCGTTCGCTGGTTCCGTAGATCTCCGCATAGAAGCTCATCTCTGTAAGTGCGCTCGGGTAGTAGTCGCTCAGGAGCGGGACAGGATGATACCCGAACTTGGCCACCGGGCCCGTGGCGTCGGGCAGGATGCGCTCGGCCAGCAGGATATTCGATATGCTGACACCCTCCGGGCGCGCACCCACGGCCAGGGGAATGCGGCGGGATGCGGCGATGCTGTCGGGCGCGTTCAGGTCCCGGGCCTCCACCGTAAGTTCGTAGGTGCCGGGGGGCAGTTCAAAGAACTCCTGGTGCAACAGGTCCGAGGTGAGGGAGTCAAGGCGCTCCGGTCCCAGCAGTTCGGTCTTGGCGAATGAAGCCACGCGGCCCTGCTGCTCCACGATCGTGGTCACCTCCACACGGGCTTGCATGAACCCGTGGGCGTTCGGCTTGCGCTGGAACGATCCGGCGAGAACGGCCATGTTCACTTCCACACGCGGTCCCCGCTGTGCCGTGTGGAACACCTTGGTCTCGATGACAAGCTCCGCACCCGCACGGGTGGCCAGGGGTAGCAGCAGGCTCAGCAGCAGGAGGGGGAAGGAGCGCATCATTCCCACAAAGTTAGCCCCGCGTGAGGGTCTCCCGTCACCCTTCGCCGGGGACCACGTACGAGAACCTCCACCGCATGAAAAAAGCCCGGCCACCATGTGACAGGGCTTTTCGGGCGGAGAGGGAGGGATTCGAACCCCCGTTACCCGTAGGTAAAGCGGTTTTCAAGACCGCCGCGATCGACCACTCTGCCACCTCTCCGGAACCGGTGGCGAAAGTAGCATGTCCATCCGGACCGCCCACCGATCTTTGTGCCGTGGCAGCGCTCACGCTCGAGTTCCTCGGTACCGGTACAAGCCAGGGGGTACCCGTCATCGCCTGCGGTTGCCGGGTATGCACCAGCAACGATGCACGCGACGTCCGGCTCCGGAGCGCGGGGCTCATCAAGGTGGACGGGCGTGCACTCCTGATCGATGCGGGACCCGACCTGCGGGCGCAGATGCTCCGCAGCCGCGTCGCATCCCTGGATGCCGTGCTCCTGACCCACGAACACATGGACCACGTGGGTGGGATCGACGAACTCCGCTCGTTCAATTTCAGCCAGGGCTGCGCCATGGATATCCACGGATCGCCGCGCACACTCGACGCTGTACGCAACATGTTCCACTACGCGTTCAAGGCGGACCGTTACCCCGGCACACCGGTGCTCGACCTGCATCCGGTGGAGGATGCCCCGTTCGAGGTGGCGGGGGTGGCCGTGACACCCATCCCGGTGGCACATCAGGACCTGCCTGTGCTGGGGTACCGGGTGGGGGGGCTGGCCTACATCACGGACGCCAAGACCATCCATGATCGCGCCATGGACCGCTTGCAAGGCTTGGATGTTCTTGTGCTCAACGCGTTGCGCATACAGCCCCATCCTTCCCACCTCAACCTCGAGGAGGCCCTGGAGCTCGCGGGCCGCATCGGTGCCGCTCGCACGTACTTCACACACATCAGCCACCTGTTGGGCCTGCATGCGGAGGTGCAGGGCCTCCTCCCGTCCGGCATGCAGCTTGCGCAGGACGGACTTGTGGTCACAGCATCGTACTGACAGCGCCTGAACGGCCATTGACCGGACCCTGCCTGGAGCATGGTTCGTTGGCGTCGCTTGCCCGGCCTCCCGGGGAACCGCCCATGGTCAGCTCCACGACCGGTCGGCGGCGAGGTGTGCGGCAAGGTCGTCCACGAGTTCGACCAGGGCGTTGGCGGTCGGTGCCTTGCCATACCGGCGCAGCATTCGTTGCGAAAGGCAACCATGCTCCAGGATGTGTGCCATCACCCGACGGCATTCATCGCTCAGGTCTCCGTACAGTTCCACGAAGAGGTGTTGCCAGATCTTCTGAACGGTCATCCGGTCCTGCTTCATCAGTCCGAACATGAACAGGTAGTCCCTGTTGGAGATCATGGCCTGGCCGCCTTCCCGAACGGTCTGCATGTAGATGGGGAACAGGTCGTCCTCGCTCCATGCCCGCTGCAGGTAGGTGCTCACCCAACGGCCACTGCCCATGGCGCGCACCACGGCGAGGGTCATTTCAGCAAGGGCCAGGTCCGCCGTGATGCATTCCTGCCGGTCCAGCACGCGCAGCTCCAGCTCGCCGCGATCGAACCGGGCCACGGCTGCGCGCGCGTTCATGCAGAAATGGTCCAGGGCCTGCCCGGCATCCACGGCCGCCAGCGCTTGTGCCATGGGGCTGAACACCGTGCGATAATAGTCCTCTTCGCTGAACACGGCTTCCGGCACCACCGGTCCGAGCAGTTGCGGCAGGCTGTCCACGTGGTGCATGGAGGCCTCCGCGCGGGCGCTCATGACACCTGCGCCGGCGCCGTTGAGGTAGGGCGAGGAGGCACTGATGGCCGGCAGCATGGGAAGCAGCAATCGTACCGAGGCATGCAGCCGGCTGAACTCTTCGTCACTGCCGAACGGCACCCGCAGACAGGTGATCTGGCTGTTGCACCAGCCGGCACAACGCATGTCGAACAACCTCGAAAGCACCGTCCGTCCGGGTGCATCGGCGCGCATGGTGAGCACCTCGCCCTGTGCGAACGGATGTGCGGCTACCGGCACCAACACGGCATTCCCTTTGGACAACAGCGTGTTCATGGACCTCACCTCCGCATTCAACCGGCGCACATGGGACATCGGGCGTTTGGAATGCTTCGTCAGGGTGAGGGTCAGCACATGCTCCCAGCGCTCGCACGTCCACGCCACCTCGCCAGGGGCCGCTGGCAGCTGACCAAGTGCCCAGGTCGCCAGCGCCGTGGGCGTTCGAAGAGAACGGTCCACCACGCAGAAGTCCAGTGCCACTGTGATGGAATCCACGTTCCGGGTCCGGCGATGCTTGTTCATGGTGCGCTGGTACGAACCTACGGCCTAACTGCGAAGAACGGTCCGTCCATCGGCAAAGGCGGTCCCCTGTGCGGGTGCGACATGCCGCGGCCGCTATCCGCGTGGCGCGGTCCATGATGAAGGAACAGCGGCTCAGCGCAGGTCTCCCATCAGCAACCCTTCCACGGCATAGACCTCTTTCTCCCCGGGAACGTTCACATAGGTCCAGCTGCCCACCGCACCCGGCGCGAAGGTGCTGCTTCCCAGGTGGAGGGCATGTTCTCCACCTCCGACGTCCACAAAGCGGATCCGGCAGAGGGTGGTGTCGGTCAGGTCGTAGCGTTCGGCCAGGAGCAGCATCATGCCCATGTCGCGCTTCACAGGCACGCGCTGGAACCGGGTCAACAGTTCAACCGCCTCCCGGGTGCCGTCACCGCCATCCGTGCCAGCCTGCTGCCAGCCGCGGGGTGTCCTCAACCAACTGCGGGTGTTGCCGGGTTGGCGCCGGTCATCGAAGTGGATGGCGACCACGGCGGCCGTGTCGAGCTCGATCACGAACAGCCTGGGGTCCCTTGCATTGCTTCGCAAGCCCAAGCGGTCACCGATGATGAAGAGCAGCGCGATCGCCGTGGCTGCAATGAGCAGTGCCTTGGTGGAGGGGCTCAACGACATGCCGCAAACGTAGCGCACGCCGGATCGTTCTGCGGATGGACGATCAATGCGTGCCGCGGAAGGTGGATGCCACGGGCTATCGGCGTTGTGCGGCCTGGCCTGCCAGCGAAGCGCCCACGTCCAGCACGGCCCGATCGGTGCAGGCAAGCACCCGCTCGCCCGCCTTCGGCGCGATGATGTGCAGCCCGGTGCCGGCGCCCATGGCGGGTAGCAGTCCATTGCGGTCGCCGAACCAGAAGCAGGGCAGGCGGAGCCGCTGTTGCCCACGACCGTGCAGGACCACCCCGGGGTGCAGGTGTCCACCGATGACAAATCCGGCACCTTTGCTGGTGCCGTCATGGGTGAAGGTGAACGGACCTTCCTCCACGCTGTCATCCCATACCTCGATCCCTGCATCACGGTACCTGCGCAACGCCAGTACATCGTGGTTGCCGGGCACCAGGTGCAGCGGGCAGGCGAGTGTTCCGGTCCACTGGGTCACCCGTTCCCATGCAGCGTTCATACTGCTGTGGAACAGGTCGCCCAGGACCACGATGCGGTCCGGGCGGAAGGAGTTCACCAGGTCATGGAGCCGATGGATCGTTCGCTCGTCGTGTGACTCGGGCAGTGGGAGCCCCCCCTTGCGCAGGTGCGCCGCCTTGCCCAGGTGCAGGTCGCTCGCCACCAGCCAACGCATCCGTGGCCAATACAAGGCCCGGTACGGGTGCAGCACGAGCTGCTCACCGGCCACCATCAACTCCAAGCTCACCACGGCGTGAAGCTAAGCGGTAGGGGATGTCCGTTCGCGGTGCCGGTCCGGGCCGCGTTCACTCCTTCACCACCCGCGCAGTGCTTGGACCGATGCGGAGCAGGTATACACCGGAGCGCAGGTCCGCCATTGGAATGGTCGCGGAAGGAACGGTCAAACGTCCCTGCCGCACCGTTCGTCCGCGCGCATCAAGCAACGCATAGTGGGCGCCGTAAAGGCTTTCAGGGATGGGCACGTGGAGCAGGTCGGATACCGGGTTCGGGTGGATGCCCAGGCTGCGCGCTTCAGGTCCGGTGATCGCGGTGGCTGTTTCGGTGGGCTTGTAGGCCTTGATGATGCCGCCCCCGGTGACCACCACGAGACCGTTCTGTGCGATGCTGACGCCGCTGATGTTCAGGTTGGGGACCGGGTCGAACCAAAGCGGTGTCAGGTCAGGAGTGAACACATGCACACCCGAGGTGCCATCTGTTACATACACCACCTGGTTGGCCGGGGCTGAGGGTCGCATCTGGAACAGTTGTGCGTTCTGCGCGATCACCGACGATGTGTTAAGGATGTCGCCTGTGGCAGGATCGAGGCGGATCACCTGGCCGTTGGAGGGTGCGTACAACGAGCCGTCCGCACCGAGCGCCATCTGGCTGAACGGCGCATAGCCCCCGATCGGCCTCACCCACAAGGGGGAGAGCTGGGTGCCATCGTCAGTGAACGCAGAGACGTTGTCGCCGAGCTTGTGGAAGAAAATGATGCCATCATCGTTCACAAGGATCGGGCAATAGCCCTCGCCGCCATCTGGTTGGGTATCCTCCACGGGATGTGAATAGAGCCTTTCTCCCGTGGACAGGTCGATCGCGGTCACATGCGCATCGGCGCCGATGCGTTCGGCAAGGTATCCGGTGTTGCCCTTCACGGTGAGCTCGGATGCGCCGATACTGATGGGCTGGATGGGACACTCCCAGATGAGGCTGCCGTCGGTGCGGCTGATGCGTTGCATACGTCCCTGGGTCGTACCCCAGTCCCATCCCTCCACGAACAGGTCGCCGTTCGGGGCGAAGTTGCAGCTGCTGGTGATGTGGTTGGAGATCGTCACCGGTGATGCCCAGATGCGGTCACCGGTCTGCGCATCGAGCGCGAAGAGCGAATCCTGAAGGCTCTCGGTGAGGCGCATGACATACACCTGGCCGTCGCGGAAACCGATGGGAAGGGAGCGGCCGAAACCGCCCGTGACCTCCCTGCTCCAAAGCAGGGTTCCGGTGCTCAAGCTGCGGCATTCCACCGGTGCGAATACGAGACCCAGGAAGCGCATGGTCACGAACCGGTCACCCTCGATGTACACCGGGGAGCCGAACGCACCTGGAGCGTTGACCTGCCAGAGAAGCACATTCTCGGTCGGGCCGATGGTATTGACCTGGCAGGTCCTTCCGGGATCACCCCCACCATTGTTCCATCCGGTCGGTTGCGCTTGCACCACACCCCGACCAACTCCGATGGCCGCGATCGTATGAAGGAGCACCAGCGTTGATGATCCCGTGTTCCCCCAAGTGAACATGCCCGTTGCTGTTTTGCGTTCGCGTTTCCCAGATACAAAGTTAACTGTCGGACATGAACACCGGTCCGGTCATGGTCCTTGGAGCTATCCCGCAGGATGCTATTTTCGATGGCCCTATCATCCTTGACCAAGCCCATCCACAGCATGTACCACTCCACGATGCGATACCATCTGATGGTGTTGGCCCTGATCATCGGTGTCCAGCATGCATCCCATGCACAGACCCAGCCGAACGGACAGCTCGATGACCTGTTCGAGCTCACCACGCCGATGCCGGTGGACTTCATCATGCCCGACAGCACGCGGCTGCGATCGGACGTCTACCTGCCCATCACGCGCGACAGCCTGGTGGTGCCGGTAAGCATCGGTGTTCCTGGCTTCTTGCAAGGCGTGTTCAATGCATCCGCCATCGATTACCAGTTCGAGATCATCCCCCGCAACCTGCAGTTCCTGGTCTATGACAGCATCTACGATTGCAACGCGGCACAGATGGTGCGCAATCCCAACCCGTACCAGTTGCCACTTGTCCTGCAGCGCACGCCGTATTACAAAGGGAATGGAAGCAGTGTGGAGGGAGCCATCTTCTCCCTTCTGGGGTATGCCTTTGCCAACCAGGACATGCGTGGGAGGTACACCTCTGATGGGGTCTACTTTCCGCTCATCACCGACTCGTGGAACAAGAACGCGGTGCATCCAGGCTTCGTCCATGCCCTCGATGCACTGGACCCAGCCGATCCGCGGAGCAGCAACCGCAACGAGGACGGATACAACAGCGTGGAGTTCGTGAAGCAACAGATGAAGCGTTGGTACGATCTCGACGGCAACGGCGTACCTGAGACCGAGGGGCTCCTCTACAATGGCCGCATCGCCATGTTCGGTGCTTCCGCGCTGGGATACAACCAGTATCAAGCGGCAGCGGCGCACCGCATCAACAGCAACGAGCCCGGCCTCAAGGCTCTTTTCGCCATCGTGGCACCCATGGAGTTCTACAAGAGCACGGCCTTCCAGAACGGGGTGATGCGGCACGGCCTTGTGACAGGATGGCTCCGGGGCCAGATCTACAGCGGTACCGACGACAGCCAGATCGCAGTGGACGAAGGGCCCTCCGATGCTGTCCACAGCTCCAGCGATTGGGACCTCCCCAAGACGATCGAGCTCAACGGGGTGGGTCGGACATACGAGATGGACATGTTCGGGGCCGCTGAACTGGCGGTGGACCACTTCACATCGCTGCGTTATCCTGACGGGCAGGGGGGGCTCACCCTTGCCGGGCTGTATCCCCGGTCATCGGGACGCCTTGAGATGGATGCTTCGCGGGCCATGGTGGATGCCGATGGCGAATCGGTGAGCCGCGGCAAGGTGGTGAACGGCGTGGTGGTGGATGTGCCGGATACCGATCCGGAAGGCATCCCTGGATTCGGTAACACACCACGCCCCGGCCTGGTGCACAGCCGCTACACCAACATGGAGGTGGGAGCCTACCACCTTTCGGGCTGGTACGACATCTTCACCGATGGTCAGCTGGAGACCTGGTCTTACATGCGCAAGCACTTGCGCCCCGACCTTCCGAGCCGCGGCCTGCAGAAGATCGTGATCGGCCCCTGGGCACACCAGACCATCGGGCAGCGCACCACGGGTGATCGCACCTACCCGGAGAACGTGTCGGACGTGCTGGGCATCGACTTCGACTCGTTCAACAACGGCACCATCGACATCGCAGCCGCTGCCCGTTCCGAGGTGCTCTCCTGGTACCGTTACAACCTCAACTATCGCTGTGACGGCAACGGTTTTGAATGCCGCGAACCGGCGTTCATCCTGCCACCTTCCAACAACCCCACCGTGCTTGCCACGGCCGAGATACCCTTTGCAGGCACTGCTTACCTGCGGCTGCGCGTACCTGCGGATACGCTCCGCCTGCCGTTCGAAGAGCTGCTGCGCGTGCTGGCCGGCCAGCAATCGGTGACGGGCATCTCCGCTGAATTGAGCTGGGAGGTACCGTTGCTGGGCACGGGAGCCACCGGCATCACCCTGCCGCCCGTACCGCTGCCGGCACTGATACCGGGCCTCGGAGGAGGAA
>CAZLGY010000003.1:54563-54902 GCA_964559165.1 uncultured Chryseobacterium sp. | reverse complement strand
CGCGCGCAGCTTGTTCTTGCCGATGCTGTCCAGCACTTCCGCCCATTTCTCCCTATCGAACATCGCCGGCGGGTTTGCGGGTCGCTGTCACACCGTCCATGCTGGTGCTCAGGCTGCGTGGGTCGAGGTGGGCGTTCTCGATGAGGCCATCGCGCAGGTAGATGACACGCTGGGTGGCGGCGGCCACGTCCCGTTCGTGGGTCACGATCACCACGGTCTTGCCCAGGTCGCGGTTCACCTCGGTGAGCAGCGCCATCACTTCATCGCTGGTCCTGCTGTCCAGCGCTCCGGTGGGCTCGTCTGCAAGGATGATCTTCGGGTCGCTGATGAGGGCGCGCG
>CAZLGY010000003.1:32198-54553 GCA_964559165.1 uncultured Chryseobacterium sp. | reverse complement strand
AGTTGGATACCGTAGTGATCCAGGCGCCACAAGAGTGGAGCCATCGCAACGTCCGGCATCGAGAACTCTTCACCCAGCATGTATTTATTCTTCAATAGCAATGGCGCCAATTGCGACAGGCGGTCGCGCACAGCCGCGCGTGCCAGCGACACGCGTTGCTTCTGACCGCCGCTCATCTCATTGGGCATGTGGTGGGCCCATTCCCGCAACCCCACGCGTCCCAGCATCTCCAGCGCCAGTTCGTTGCGCCTGCGGCGTGGCACGCCCTGGTAGTACAGGGGAAGCGCCACGTTCTCCACAGCGTTCTTGAAGGCGATCAGGTTGAAGCTCTGGAAGACGAACCCGATGTACTTGCTGCGCAGGATGGCGTTCTCCGTCTCGCTCTGACCCTTGATGAGCATGCCGTCCAGCAGGTATTCACCGCTGTCGTAGTTGTCCAGGATGCCGATGATGTTGAGCATGGTGCTCTTGCCGGATCCGGAGCTGCCCATGATGCTTACGAGCTCCCCACTGCCGATCTCCAGGTCGATGCCCTTGAGCACCTGCAGGATGTTGGCCCCCGTGATGTAGGACTTGCGGATGTCCTTCAGGACGATCATGCCCCGAAAGTACCGGTACCGGCAGTATCTCGCGCTCCCCTTACACGAACGGCTGCGGGCGGGTAGCAGTGGTCCGGTCCAATGTTCCCGCTTGATGCCTCTGCCAGGCGATCGCGCTGGTCAACCGCACATGGCCGTGGTTGCGGGCCGGAAGCTCACACGCTCCGGTCAAGGTGGAAAACCAATGTCACCAAGCGACCGGTCACCTTGCCCTGGTCATCTGTGAGCTCCGTTGTGGTATGCTTGAACGCCTGCCCCAACTGATCGCTGATGCCCTGCTGCTGGGCTTGGATGAAGGGGGGCACGGAACGGCATACCGCAGCGTGCATGGGAGCGTGTTCGCACCTGATGGTGCACGTGGTGGACGTGGCCGAACCGCTGAACCGGATGCTCACCTGGCGCACCGGCGCCGTCCCATCGACCAGCGTTTGTACGAACGGCCAGACCGCCATGGCAGGCAGGGTGCGATCCCCTTCCAGCGCCGGCGCATCGGCTGTCGCTTCGAACGCAAGGTCGGACCGGCCCGCGGCCAGCATCTTCACGCATTGCCGGAGGAATGCGAGCTCATCCTCCAGCCGGACGCGTCCATGCCGAGCACCAACCGCCGCGTGCTGCATCATTTTCCCGGTTCCCTGCAGCTGTGCGAGCGCTTCGATCTGGCGACCCTCCTTCAGCAGGACGAGCGCGTGCTGTAGGCGTTCCTGCATCAGGGTGGGGTCAAGCAGGTGGCGCAGGTGCTGTTGTTCAGCTGTCGGTTGGTCCTTCACCGGAACCGCCATAGGTGCTTTGACCTCCACTGATGCGGTGGCCTTGGGTCGTGTGGTGGGGGGGCTGGGTTGCCTGCGGCGGACAAACAGCACCAGTGTTAGTAGCAGGATGGTCGCCCCGCCGATGCCGGCCGCAAGCAGCCAGCGGTGTTGGGCCGCATAGGCACGCTGGTGGGCTTCCTCGCGTTGTTCGAGGGTTGTGCGGTGGGCGGCGGACAGGCTATCAGCAGCGTGCTGCCAGGCGGCCCGTTCCTGTGCGCGCTCAGCATTGCGGGCGCTGTCGATCAGGGCGTTGTACCGCTGGTAGTGGTGGGTCGCCTCGGCTGGTGAGGAACGCTCGATGGCGAGTTCCGCGAGCACCTGGTGCAGCCCGGCCAGTTGTGACCACTGCCCGGTGGACTGTTCGATGGACAGGACCCCCGCGTAGTGTTCCGCCGCCGCCGCTGCCCGGCCTAGGGTACGCTGTACATCGGCCATGCTGCGGAGCAGACCGGCCTGTTCCGCGCTGCGGGGGCCGTAGCCTGATGCGCGCAGCGCTGCGGCAAGGAATGGCTGTGCCTTGGCGGCGCCACCCTGTTCCAGGGCGAGCAGGCCCAGGTAGTGGTTGGCTCGTGTTGTTGCACGGGCATCACCGATATGCTGTGCCAGCTTGCGTGCCCGCTCCCCGTACCACTGTGCGCTGTCCGGCGCTTCACGCATCAGGTTGAAACAGATGTCCGCCAGCAGCACCGCCCGCAGCGTATCATCGGTGGCACTGGCAAGCGTGCTTCGGAAGCCCGGCACCAAGGTGGCATCCTGCGCCTGCAAGATGCGGGGCATGTACAACAGTGCGGCGAACAGGAGGGGGCGCATGGAGAAGGGAAGCCAAAGGCCACCCGAAGATGACCTTTTTTGAGGGAAATCACTCTTGGGATCATTGCGCTACCGATCCTCTCGGGTTTGGTCATCGCCGGTTCCAAATGGAAAGAGCCCCTCGGAAGGGGCTTTTAGCGGACCGGACGGGCCTTCCCTCGACACGCCCCTCGTACCTCGGTGCTTGCTCGGGACAGGCTTCTCGCCCCGTCGGATCTTAATGGAAAAAGCCCCTCGGAAGGGGCTTTTAGCGGACCGGACGGGACTCGAACCCGCGACCTCCGCCGTGACAGGGCGGCATTCTAACCAGCTGAACTACCGGTCCGACTTGCTCCGCCTTGCGGCTGAGCGGCTGCAAAGGTAGGGGTAGAAAATGAATGTGCAAATGTTCAAGACCGCGTTCTTTGATGTTCGTGGTTCGACCCCGACCCAACACGGCATACAGCGGTCGTCTACAGAGTGAGAGATCGCTTCACTGTCAGGGTGCTGCGAACCACGATCAACGTACAGCGACCGCTAATACAACCGTGCCCTCCGCGTGAGGAACTCCAGCATGATGGGACCGAAGCCGGCACGCACATCGGCCTCCACCAGGTCGATGCGGTACTGTGCACAGCGGAGCTTCAACCGATGCCACCGCTCCTCCATGGCCGCACGATAGGCCGCGCGCAACTCCGACGGATGGGCCTTCACCTCCTGCGCGGTCTCCACGTCCACGAACGTGTAAGGACGGTCGGGGAGGGCCAGCTCCAACTCGTTCTGCCGGTCCACCACATGGAAGAGGATGATGTCGTGTTTGTTGAACCGCAGGTGCTGCAGGGCATCGAACACGGCGTCCTCCTGGTCCGCATCGTTGAGCAGGTCGCTGAGGATGACCACCAGGCTGCGCCGGTGCGCCCGCTGGGCGATGTCGTGCAGGGCGCTGACCAGTCGGGTGCCCTGGCCACGCACCGGTGCCTGGGCCGACAGCAGGCCTTCCAACTGGTCATTCAGGTGGCGCAGATGGGCGGCGTTGCTCCGCGCCCGCTCGGCCACCAGAACATGGTCGCTGAACACCGTCAGGCCGACCGCATCACGCTGCTTGCGAAGCAATTGGATGAGCACCGCCGCCGCATGCGCTGCGAAGCCCACCTTCGAGAGCTCCACCGTGCCCGCGTCCGGGTAATACATCGAACTGGATGCGTCCACCACCAGTTCGCACCGCAGGTTGGTCTCCTCCTCATACCGCTTCACGAAGAGCTTGTCCGTGCGGGCGAAGAGCTTCCAGTCCATGTGCCGCGTGCTCTCACCGCTGTTGTAGGCGCGGTGCTCGGCGAACTCCACACTGAAGCCATGGAACGGGCTCTTGTGCAGGCCGGCCAGGAACCCCTCCACCACCTGGCGGGCCTTGAACTCCAAGGCGGAGAGGGGTTGTACGTGGCGTTGTTCGATGGGCATGTGAGGTACAAAGGTCGACCATCCGGGCTCAGTCGTGGTCAGGCACGTCCCCGGGCAGGTTGAAGAGCCCCCATTCGTCCCAGATGCGGTCAGCGTCCTTGAAGGTGGCCACCCATTCCACGAAGAGCGGTCGGAATTCATCCACGGCCTTGCGCAGCAGGTCGAAGTGTGCCGGTTCGCTGTGTCCAGCGATCTCGAGACCGCGCAGCGCCACCACCATTTCCCGGCATGCCCGGCGGATCAGACAGGCGTTCTCCATTTGTAGGTCGTACACCCCCATGCCGTAGGCCCCGGCGATCTTGGCTCCGATCATGTAGGCGTTGGACATGATCTCGTTCTTGCTGGCCTCCAGCATGTGCGCCTCGAAGCGGTCCCCGGCCTCGTCCGCCTGGTCCGGAGCGCTTTCCACGATCGCCTTCGCCAACTCGCGGATCTCTTCGGCCTTCCTGAACAGCGGGGTATTGCGATGATCGTGCATGTGCCTGGATGGTGTGTGGTCCACGAAGATGGTTCAAGCCGAAAGAACAGGACCCCGCACTGCGATGCAATGCGGGGTCCCGGTCGTGCGAAAAGGATCAGGCCAGCTGTCCGTCCAGTTTCTGGGCCAGGGTGTTCTTGGGCAGTGCGCCCACAGCGCGGTCCACCACCTCCCCGTTCTTGAACACCAGGAGGGTGGGGATGCTGCGGATGCCGTACTTCATGCTGGTGTTGGCGTTGTGGTCCACGTTTAGCTTGCCCACTACGGCCTTGCCCTCGTACTCCTTGGCGAGTTCCTCCACCACCGGGCCCACCATGCGACAGGGGCCGCACCATTCCGCCCAGAAATCAACGAGCACGGGCTTGTCGCTCTTCAGTACGAGTTCTTCGAAGTTGCTGTCGGTGAATTCGAGTGCCATGGTCGCTTGGGTGCGCGTGAGCGCTGTTGGTTGCTTTCGTTGTGGACTTTCCGTCGAGCGCTCCGTACGCTTTTACGGTCGGCGAATTTACACCCTTGCAACCAAGATCCCTGCCATGGAGATCATCATGCCAGAACGGCAGGATCCCAACCCACATGATCGACCCGATGCAGGTCAATTCAAGCTCCATTTCACCTCCGGCAGCCCGTCGAGACCACGCACCAGTTCTTCCGTGAGGGCCACTTGCAAATGCTTGCTGCTGGTCTCCAGCTTGGTGTTGGTCGTGGCGCTGTTCAGGATCAGGTTCACCTTGCATTTGCCCGGCATTGCGGTCAGTAGGCGTCCAAGTTCCTGGATCGATGGCTCGTCGAGCTGGTCCGCGTCCAACAGCAGGTTGAGCTTGGAGAAGTACTTGTCACGCGTGTCGCCCAATAGGTCGATGCTGCTGATCTTCAGTTCCATCTGCCCCTCGTCCCGTCCCCACGTGCGCGGGCTCGAGCGTCCTTTCAGGAACAGCAGCGCTCCCTGCTGCATGTAGAGCTTGAAGCGCATGTAATCCTCGCTGAAGAGCACGAAGTCGTGCGTGCCATGGTGGTCCTCCAGGCTGAACGAGCCGAAGGGCTTGCCGCTCTTGGCGATGCGGTGCTCGGCCTTGGTGACGATGCCCGCGAAGGCCAGGTCGCGCCCGTTGAGCTTGTCGAGCTCCTTCAGCTCGGGCAGGGTGGTGTTGCACAGGTGCTTGATCTCCAGCCGGTGGTCGTCCAACGGGTGGCCGCTGAGGTAGAAGCCGATGACCTCCTTCTCATAGTGGAGCTGCTCCAACGCGCTCCAAGGGTCGATTGCGGGAAGCACTGGTTCCGGAATGCCGGCGCCTTCATCGGCATCACCGAACATGTTCACCTGGGCGCTATCGGCACCGTCCTGGCTCTGCTGGCCATACCGCACCAGGGTCTCCAGGAAGGTGGGCTTTCCTTCGCCGGCGCTGTGGAAGAAGTGGGCACGGTGGCTTTTGGGGAAGTCATCGAACGCCCCGGCATAGGCCAGGCTTTCCAAGGCCTTGCGGTTGGCGGCGCGCAGGTTCACGCGGCGCATCAGGTCATAGATGTCCTTGAAGGGACCGCTGGTCCTGCGCTCGTTCACGATGGCATCCACCGCCGCTTCGCCCACACCCTTCACCGCGCCCAGCCCGAAACGGATCTGCCCCTGCTTGTTCACGCTGAACTGCAACTGGCTCTCGTTCACATCCGGGCCCAGCACGGAGATGCCCATGCGCCGGCACTCCTCCATGAAGAAGGTGATCTTGTCGATGCTGCCCTGCGAGTGCGTGAGCACGCTGGCCATGTATTCGCTCGGGTAGTTCGCCTTCAGCCAGGCGGTCTGGTAGGCGACGAAGGCGTAGCAGGTGGAGTGCGATTTGTTGAAGGCGTATTGCGCGAAGGCCTCCCAGTCGGTCCACACCTTTTCGCAGACCTTGGCGTCGAAGCCGCGCTGGGCGGTCCCCTCCAGGAACCTGCCCTTCATCTTGTCCAGCGTGGCGCGGTCCTTCTTGCCCATCGCCTTGCGCAGCACGTCGGCATCGCCCTTGGTGAAGCCCGCCAGCTTCTGGCTCAACAGCATCACCTGCTCCTGGTACACCGTCACGCCGTAGGTCTCGCGCAGCAGTTCCTCCATCTCGGGCAAGTCGTACACGATCTTCTCCTGGCCGTGCTTGCGCTTGATGAAGGTGGGGATGTATTCCAGCGGCCCCGGGCGGTACAGGGCGTTCATGGCGATGAGGTCCGCGAACTGGTCGGGCTTGAGCTCGCGCAGGTACTTCTGCATCCCCGCGCTTTCGAACTGGAAGGTGCCGTTGGTCTCGGAGCGCTGGTACAGGGCGAAGGTCTTCGGATCGTCCAGCGGGATGCCGTCGATGTCGATCTGCACCGCGTGGTTGGCGTCGATCATGCGCAGCGCATCGCGGATGATGGTGAGGGTCTTCAGCCCCAGGAAGTCCATCTTGATCACGCCGGCATCCTCGATCACCTTGCCGTCGAACTGGGTGATGAGCATCGGCGAGTCCTTGCTGGTGCACACGGGAATATGCTCCGTGAGGTCGCTGGGCGCGATGATGAGACCGGCGGCGTGGATGCCGACACCGCGCACACTGCCTTCCAGCTTCTCGGCTTCGCGCAGCACGTCGGCGGTGAGCTCGCCGCTCTCCAGGATCTCACGCAGCTGTTTGGCGGCGGCCACTTCCTCCGCACTGAAGTTCTCCTTGGTCTTCAGGCTGCCATCACCCTCCAAGGGCGCGTGCAGTACACGGTTCAATTCAATGCCCGGCCGTTCCGGAATGAGCTTGGCCAGGCGGTCCGCCTCTTGCAGCGGCAGGTCCATCACACGCGCCACGTCCCGGATGCTGCTCTTGGCCGCCATGCTGCCGTAGGTGACGATCTGCGCCACCTGGTTCTGGCCGTATTTCTCCACCACGTAGTCGATCACCTTCTGTCGCCCTTCGTCGTCGAAGTCGGTATCCACATCGGGCATGCTCTTGCGGTCCGGGTTCAGGAAGCGCTCGAACAGCAGATCATACTTGATGGGGTCGATGTTGGTGATGCCGATGCAGTAGGCCACCGCGCTGCCCGCCGCACTGCCACGGCCCGGACCGATCAACACGCCCATGTTGCGACCGGCGTTGATGAAGTCCTGCACGATGAGGAAGTAGCCCGCGAAGCCCATCGTGCGGATGGTGAACAGCTCGAAGTCCAGCCGCTCCTTGATCTTCGGGTCGAGGGAATCGATGCCCGACACACCATCATTGAGGTAGCGCTTGATCGCCCCTTGGTACGTCAGGTGCTGGAGGTATTCGTCCTGGTCGGTGAAGCCCTCCGGCAGCTGGTAGTTGGGCAGCAGGATGTCCTTCTTCAGCTTCAGGGTCTCCACCTTGTCCACGATGAGGCCCGTGTTGTCCAGCGCTTCCGGCAGGTCGCTGAAGGTCTGGGCCATCTGCGCCTGGGTCTTGAAGAAGAACTGGTCGTTGGGAAAGCCGAAGCGCTTGTCCTTGGTGGAGATGTCCTCGTCGGTGGCGATGGGCGTGCTCTGCTTCTCCCCGGTGTTCACGCAGAGCAGGATGTCGTGTGCGTTGCTATCCTCCTGGTCGGTGTAGTGGCTGTCGTTGCTGGCGATGATGGGCACGTTGTACTTGCGCGCCCACTGCACCAGCACGGCGTTCACCCTGTCCTGCTCGGGGATGCCGTGGCGCTGCAGCTCCACGTAGTAGTCCTCGCCAAAAAGGTCCAGCCACCATTTGAATTCAGCTTCTGCTGCACTCAGATCACCATCACCGGCCCTCAGGATGGCCTGCGGCACACTGGCACCCAGGCAGCAGGTGGTGGCGATGAGCCCTTCGTGGTATTGCAGGATCAGCTCCTTGTCGATGCGCGGGTACTTGCTGTAGAAGCCCTCGATGAAGCCCAGCGAGCACAGCTTGCTCAGGTTGCGGTAGCCGGTGGCGTTCTTCGCCAGCATCAGCTGGTGGAAGCGCTTGTCCTTGTCGTCGCGGGTGAAGGTCTTCTTGTGCCGGTCGGCCACCACGTAGAACTCGCAGCCCACGATGGGCTTCACCTTCAGGCTGCCATCGTCGTTCTTGTGCTTCCCGGCCTCGGCTACGAACTTGAAGGCGCCGAACATGTTGCCATGGTCGGTGATCGCGAGCGCGGGCTGGCCGTCCTTCAGGGCCTTCTTGAAGAGGGAGGGGATGCTGGCGGCACCGTCGAGGAGCGAGAACTGTGTGTGGACGTGGAGGTGGGAGAAGGGCATCGGAGGATCGGCCGGAACGGGAGGCCGAAGTTACCGGGCAAGGGTGGGAGGGAAGGGGATGAGTTATCGACGATCGATCCCCGACTTCGGAACGGCGTGGGTCATTGGCGTTGGGTCAATGGTGTCGCGGTCGGACCCTGAGCGTTCGCCGACAGGCTTCACACCACCACCTCGGAGGTCATCGCGAACCGGCCGCCATCCAAGGATGCGCTGGCCAGCATGCGTTGCGCCGCACCCAATTGCGCCAACGGGCTCAGGGTGATCTCGCCGTTCAGCTCACGCCCGGGAACCATGGGTTCTCGGTACTGGTAGCTGCCCTTGGTGCCCCAAACGCTCACATCCTTGAGGGTCTTGCCCATGGCCCGCATCACGGCGATGATGAGCGCGTCCGCAGCGATACGCACGGCGAACGGCACGGAGATGAACCCCACGGCCGCCTCGGCCCGCACGGTGAACGCGTAGGTATTATCGCCGGTACGCACGAAGGACAGCAGGGTGTACCTATCCTCGTGGGCATGGTCTTGGAAATAGGTGCTGCGCAGCGCGGTGATCTCTGCCGGGCTGAGCGCCGCAGTGGACGAGGCGCCGGGCCATTCGCCCCAATCGTAGGTCTGCAGCGGAGGGGAGAAGAAGGGGTCCTCCTGCCTTGTCACCGGATGCGAGCCCTGTTCATCGAGCACCACCATGCCCACGCTGCGACGGCCGTTGAAGCGGTTGGCGATGGCCTCCAGATAGGCACCAGCATGCTGGAGGAAGAGCACATCGCCCTCCTTCACCGTTCCAAGGTCCGTGGCCGGCAGGATGGTATCGCCCGCGAAGCACAGCGGCCCACCCACCGCATCGGGCCCCGTGGTGGGCAGGGCGGCACCGCGCTGGTCCAGCACCTGGTGGTGCCAGGAGACGGTGGTGATCTTCATCAGCTGGTCGGACCCCACGTCCACGATGGCCCAGCGCCTGCCGCGCATGCGCTTGAGGGCCACCACGCGCATCAGCAGGCCCATGGTATCGCCCACCAGCGATTGCCCGGGCTCGGCGAAGTATTGCAGGTCCTTCCGTTTCAGCGGCTCCAGGTGGGCGGCGAGGCGGTCGATGGTGGGGAACACCTGGCCGGGCAGGAAGCCGATGCCCAGACCGCCGCCGAGGTTCAGCGACCGGATGCGATGCGCAGTGCGGGCCGCGATGTCGTCCACCAGCCGGTGCATCAGCTGCAGGGTGTTGGCGAAGGTGTCCAGGTTGTCCATCATGGTGCCCACGTGCACGTGCAGGCCGCTCACAGGCAGCGGGCATTGCGCGAGCAGGTCCACGATCTCCTCGGCCGGGATGCCGAACTTGCTGGTGCTGGCCCCATGGTGCACGAGCTCCTCCCATTGGAAGTGCTGCAGGTAGGTGCCGCCGCCGTCCAGGTTCACGCGCAGGAACAGGCTTCCCTGGATGTGCGCCACGGGGATCTTCTCCTGGATGCGCCTGAGCAGTTCGGGCGAATCCACCACCACCGTCGCACCGGCCTTGAGCAGCGTGCGGATCAGGCCGAACTCCGGGGCGGGCGTGTTGTACGAGATGCGCGTGGCGGGCACCCCGGCCAGCAGCGCCTGGTCCACCTCGTCCCGTGAGGCACAGTCCATGCCGCAGCCCAACGCCGCCAGTCGCCGCAGCACGGCCATGGCCGGGTTGGTCTTCACCGGGTACAGGATGTGGGCCGGGGTGCCCACCAGGCCGGTGTAGTCCTGCACGTTCGCAGCAAGGCGCTGCGTGTTGAATATGTAGGTCGGTGTGCCGTGGCGCTCGGCCAGGCCGGCCAGGTCGAGCCGGGAGGACCAGGTCTCCAGGGAGGGGGTGTCCGTTGCGGTGCGCTGCGGCTCGTTCATGGGCGATGGGTCGTTCAAGGTTTCAGGGGGTGCCCGTCGGGTGGGCCTCGTCCAGGGCCTTGGCAAGTGCGTTGGTCAGGCTATTCAGGGTGCCTCCGTTCACCATCACGAGCACCGAAAAGTCCACGCCGAGCAGGGCGCGGAGCCGGGTGCCGAGGTCCACGGCCATCAGGGACTCCAGCCCGAGGTCGGTGAGCGGCTCCTCGGGTCCGATGGCGGATGCGGGCAGGTCCAGCTTGGCGGCGAGCTCGGCGGTGAGCAGGCCGATCAGCACCTGGCGCCGCCCTTCCACCGGGGCCCCGAAATAGGCCGCTGTGAATTCCGATGCCGGTGTGCGGCGCTCCGGGGCGGCCTTGTCGCGCAGCACGCGCTTCAGCACCTTGCCCGCGGGGTTCTTCGGCAGTTCGCCCACCAGCTCCAGCACGCGCGGCACCTTGAAGTCCGTAAGCCGTTCGCGGCAGAAGCCCAGCAGTTGTTCTGCGGTGGCCGCCGATCCGGGCTTCAGCACCACGTGGGCGCACACCCGCTCGCCCATCAGTTCATCGGGAATGCCGAACACGGCGGCCTCCGCCACCTCCCCCTGCTCGTACAGCACGTTCTCCACCTGTACCGGATAGACGTTCATGCCGCCCACATCGATCATGTCCTTCAACCGGTCGGCGATTTGGAAGTAGCCATCGGCGACCATCCGGCCGATATCGCCCGAGCGGAACCAGCCGTTCTTCAGCACCTGCGCCGTCTCCACGGGCTTGTTCCAATACCCCAGCATCACGTTGGGCCCCTTGATCACCAGCTCACCGAGCTCGCCCACCGCCACGTCGGCGCCGGTGGTGACGTCCACCACCTTCATCTCCACGTTCTCGATGGGCGTTCCGATGGTGCCAGGGCGGTGCTGCAGGAACCCATTGTAGCTCGCGAACGGCGAGGTCTCCGTGAGACCATAGCCCTGCGTCACCGGGCTGTTGAACTTCAGCGACCAGCGGCGCTCCACCTCCTCGGGAAGCTTGGCGGCGGCCGAGAAATAGTACCGCACCGTGCGCATGTGGTCCGGCGTGGCTCGGTCCAGCAGGGCCAGGAACATGGTGGGCACGCCGAAGAATAGCGTGATGCCCTCCTCCTGCACGGCCTGCAGGGCAGTATCCGGCCGGAACGCGCGCTGCAACACCAGGGTGGACCCGGCCGCGAGCCCGCTGTTGAGCAGCGCGTTCTGGCCGAAGCAATGGAACAGCGGCAGCGGCACCAGGATGCGGTCTTCGGGGCGCATGCCGCAGTTGTGCACGAAGGACCACACGTTGGACATCACGTTGCCCTGCGACAAGGTGGCGCCCTTGGGCGTGCCCGTGGTGCCCGAGGTGTAGAGGATGGCCGCCGCATCGTCCCGCCCGGCATCGATGGCGGGCAGCGCAGCCGTGGCCGTGGCCAGTAGCGCACCGAGTGCGAGGTCGGCTCCGGCATCACCCTCGCAGATCACCACATGCTCCAGGTCCGGAAGGTCGGCCGCAGGCACCTGGGAGCGCAGTTCGGCCGTGGTGAAGACCGCCCGCGCTGTGCAGTCCTGAAGGATGAAGCGCACCTCGGATGCCATGGAGCGTGCGTTGAGCGATACCGCGATGGCCCCCAGTTTCTGGGTCGCATAATAGGCCAGGGCGAACGCCGGTATGTTCGGCAGGAAGAGGGCCACGCGGTCGCCCCGCCCGATCCCCTTGCGTTGCAGTGCATCGGCAAGGCGTGCCGAACGTTCCTCCAGCGCCCGGTAGGTGATCCGGTCCCCTTCGAAGACGAGCGCCGTGCGATCACCGAACAGGCGAGCCGTGTGCTCCAGGTTGCGTGCGATGTTCATGGGGTTCCTCGCGGATGAACAATGATCGGTGCGGTCATCAACACGCGGCATCCGCGTGAACGGTCGAATGGAGTTGGTGGCTGGCGACCCGCTCCATCAGCGGTGCCACGGCCGCAGCGATGCGACCGCCGCCGGCAAGGTCGGTCGCCAGGATCGCCAGCCATGTATCCAGCGACTGTTCGTTGTCGTTGTGGATGATGGGCCTGCGCATATCGGCGGTGCGGCCCACCAGGTCGCGCACGGCCTCGTAAAGGGGTGCCATGGCCGGTGCCAGGAGCGAACGTGCATCGCCGTGGCCCGCCTGCACCTCCGTGCGGAGGCTCACGGCCTGCACCGCCATCAGCAGGGCATGCGCGAGGTAGTGGCGGTACAGTTGCAGGGAGCGCCGGGCCAGGTTGGCAGAGCCGAAGCCCTGGCTGTTGATGTTCTGGTTGAACTGCTCCGCGTGCGTGGGGAAATGCGGCACCAGCGGAGCGCCTTGGTGGAGGATCAGCGGCATGATGGAGTTGGCGCCGATCTGGAGCCCCTTCACCCCCATGTTCACCGGGTCCGCCGCATTCCCCACAAGAGACCCCGGTAACCCACCGCTGAAGGAAGGCTCCATCAGCAGGGCCAGCTGTACATCGAGGTGTTTGGCCGCGAGCCCCAGGTGGTAGCGCAACTGGTCCATGCCCACACCGATGTACTGGCCCAGAAAGTTGCCGCCGTGGTGGCTGGTGCCCTGCTCACCATCGATGAGCGGGTTGTCCGTGGCGGCGTTCATCTCCGTTCCCACCTGCCCGGCGATCAGGGCGAGGCCATCGAGCACAGGACCCAGGAATTGGGGCAGGCAGCGCACGGAGTAGCGATCCTGGATCAGCCGCCCAGCCTCGCCGTTGCCGCTGATGGATGCCGTTCGCTGCAGCAGTTGTGAACCACGCAGCAGGTCGCGCATGCAGGCGGCGGCAAGCAACTGGCCGGGATGCGGCTTGTGCTGGTGGATGAACGGATGGAAGGGCTCGTCCGAGGCGTTCAGGGACTGGATGGCCAGCGCGTGGACCGCCAGGGTGACGGCCACCACAAGGTGTGCATCGTGCACACATCCTGCCGCGATGGCGGTCAGGGCGGCCGTGCCGTTCACCAGAGCGAGGCCTTCCTTGGGCTCCAGTTCAAGGGGGGCAAGACCGAGACGTTCGAGCGCTTCGGTGCACGGCATGGTGGTGCCCCGGTGATCCACCAGGAAGGCGGGGTCCAGGCCGATGAGCGCCCCGGCGATGCCCGCGAGCGGTACCAGGTCGCCGCTGGCGCCGATGGACCCGAGATCGCGCACATGTGGGGTGACACCCGCGTTCAGGAACAGGACCAGCCGTTCGATCAGCTCTGGCCGCACACCGGAGGCGCCGCGCACAAGGGAGTTGGCACGCAACAGCATGGCCGCACGCACATCGGCCTCAGGCAGGCGATCGCCGGTACCCACCTTGAGGAACCAGAGCAGGTTGGCCTGCAGGCGTGCCGCGTCTGCGCGTGCGATGGTCACGTGGCCCATGCCGCCGAAACCTGAATTCACGCCGTAGATCCGGTGCCCGTTTTCAATGGCTGCATGGATGGTGGCCCGCGATGCTTCCAGCGCATTCAGCACCTGAGGTGCATCGGACAGCCGAACGGGCCGTCCGTCGCGGGCAACACCGATAATGTCGACGATGCTCATGCCGTGCCCTTCAATACGCAACGGCTCCATTCGCATGCAGCGAAATTAGGCCACAGTTATAAAATCCATGGAATGCAGGGATGGGAATGCGCGGAAACTTGGGAACGTGCGGACATTGCCCACGGTCTTCAACCTGGTCGTCCTTCCTAATGCCTGCGCGTTGCGCCATCATCCAAGGTGACCCCTGGATGTTGCGACGGATCAGATCCGGAAACTCATCCAAAGGCAGTCATCCACCTGTTCGTGTTCCCCACGCCATGCATCGAACACCGGCTCGATGTGGCATCTTCCGTCGGGGTCGAAAACATGCCCCGCTTCCATCTGGCGCAGCAGCCCGTCGAGTCGCATCCGCTTGTTCAATGGCCCGCCGAACTGGTCCGTGATGCCGTCGGTGAACATCGCCACGTGGTGGCCCCGGATGTCCATGGAGCCTGAATGAACGTCCTCCTGGCTCGCGGAGTTGCTGCTGATGCCCCTGCTCTTCGACAGGATATTGGAGTTCCCCTCGCTGTCCACCGTGACCAGGAAGCCGTTGGCGCTGCCCCAGTCCATCCGGCCTTCCGGGAGGTTTATACGTACAAGGGTGAGCTCCAATCCCACGTGGTCGGCCCGCCCGCCCTCACGGACCATGCGTGCTTTCAGTTGCTGCAATACGGTGCGCACGATGGTGGCCGGTTCTTCCTTATGCGCTCCGTGTTTGCCAAGGGCGTTGCTGAGGATGTCGGTGGCAAGCACCGCAATGATGGCACCCGCCAACCCGTGCCCTGTACAATCCCCGATCGCCAGGTACAGTTCGTTCCCGATCTGCCTGAACCACCTGAAATCACCGGATACCTGTGCAAGAGGGCGGTCCATGATGTGCAGGTTCACCCGGGCCATGAGCTCTTCGTTGAGTTCCGGGATGAAGCACTGCTGGATCAGTCGGGCATAGGATAGGCCATGGCTGAATCCGCCGGGTTTCACCCTTGCCACCTGGGGCATCGGCTCCGCCGCGTTCACCCCTACTTCCGATCTGGCAAGGACCACCTCCTGGCGCAACTCCTGTTCCTCATGGTACATGCGCAGGGCCTCCCGGATGGTCAGCTCCATGTCCATGGAACGCCACGGCTTCTCCATGTAGCGGTAGAGCCGCACGCTGGACATCACCTGCTTGACGGCCTCGAGGTCCGCCTGGCCGGTGAGCATGATCTTCCTGGTGGCTGGTGTCAGCGCTTCGATATGCTCCAGCAGCTCGCTTCCCCGCATGGGGTACATCAGGTAGTCCACAACGGCAACGGCCGGGTATGAGCCCTGCGCCAGTTCCTCCCTGATGATGGTGAGCGCCTCCTCGCCGCTGTTGGCCGCCAGCACCTGGATGTCCCGGTCAATGGTCCCGTGGAGCTCCATGCGGAGCGTATCAACGATCATCGGTTCGTCGTCCACAACGAGGATGTAGCCCTTGTTCATTGTGCGTGCGGTCTTATACCATTAGTTCAACACCTTGGCGGGTCCCCGCTCCCTGCCCGGAAGCTCCCGCCTGTGGTCCATCGGGAGCCGCACCGTGAAGGTGGTTTCATCCGGGCCGGAAACACATGTGATGACGCCGCCGTGTTCATGCACGATGGATCGTGCGATGCTCAATCCCATGCCCGTGCCCTCGCCCCGTGCCTTCGTGGTGAACATGGGCTCGAAGATGCGCTCGGTGATGTTGGGCGGGATCATGGGGCCATTGTTGGAGAAGCTCACAATGGCATCATCACCGCTTTTCCCGATCCGCACCACCAGGTCCCCTTGGTTGCCCATGGCCTGTATGGCATTGTTGTACAGGTTGGTCCAGACATGTGAGAGCTGATCCTCGAACCCGTTGATCACAAGCGGACCATCTGAATGCACTGCGAACTTGATGCCTTTACGCACACCTGTCGCGAAAAGTTGCTGGAGGTCCGTGATCTGCCGGTGGATGTCAAAGGCCACGGGGAACTCGCCGAGGTCCTTGTGTGAATAGCTCCTGAGGGCCTTTACGATGCGCCCGGAGCGTTCTGAGGCGAACCGGATGATACTGGCAGAGCTGCTGATGGAAACGATGGTGTGGATCGTCTTCAGCACATCGGTCGCTCGTGGGTGTCTGAGCAACGCCTCCTGCTCCTCGTTCAGTGGGGTATGCCAACCCATGTCCGTAAGCATGCTGGCATATTCCCCATCCTCCGCGAGTTGGGGGTGGTTCGCGCGGAGCGCGTTGCGGAGGGCTTTCTGCCGGTTGTAGTGGTCACCGGCCTGAAGGTCGGCCTTGCGGGCGTGACGGTCGATCAGGGGGATGTCCTGCTTGTCCAGGTTGGGCAGGTCCTCACGGAACCAACGGTCTGCAGTGCGCAACAGGTTGTTGATCGAGCCGGAGATCGCACCGAGGGGTGTGTTCAGCTCATGGGCGATGCCGGCCATGAGCTGACCAAGGATGGACATCCGCTCCTGTCGGATCATGTCCTCCTGGAGGTCCTTCAGTTTGTGCATCGCCGTCTCCTCGGTGGCGTATACGTTCATGAAGTCAAAACCCGCAACGGGGTTGGCCATCACCTTGAACACCCGGTCCCCCAGGAACTGGTTGACCGGTGCCCCGCGTGCAGCCGCCCAACGTAGTTGTACGAGGATGTTCTTGTCCACCGGGGCGCCGACCGTTGCCTTCCAAGCCTCCATGAGCGGTGCGCTCGCTGCGTTCGCATAGGTGAGTGTGCCATGCGTGTCCAAGCGCATTACCGGGAGCGGGCTTACCTCCGGGAAGCGGCTGATCGCAGTGATCTCATTGAGCTGAGCCTCGCGTTCCTTCAGCGAACGTTCGAGCTCCTCGGTGAGTGCGCGTTGCAGCTCGTTGGCGGTCCGCTGGTGCTCCAGTGCGGCAGCGAAATGCTCCAATTCAAGGATCTTCACCGCGATGATGTTGGATAGCATCCGCAGGAACCGCATGTGCCTGGGTCGGAAGAAGTCCACCTCCGGATGCTCCGTGTCGATCACCCCGAGCAGCCGGTCGTCCGCCAGGATGGGGACCGCGAGCTCCGATCGTCCTGCCACATCATCCGCAATGTAGTCAGGGTCCGTGCGTGTGTCGGCTACAAAAATGGCCTCGCGGGTGCGTGCCGACCGCCCCACGATCCCCTTGCTCAGGTCCAACGTGAAGGCGCTTGAGAGGATGCGTCGTTCGGTGGTCCTGTTCGTTCTCGCAGCCACCTGTGCCAGCTTCCCCATGGCCGGATCGAACTGGTAGATGACACAATCGGTAAGGCCGAGTTCTTCGGGGATCGCCTCAACGGCGGTCCAGAACACCTCCAGCGCATCTTCCAGGGGCATGATCGCTGCCGTAACCTTGTTGATGGCTTGTTCGCTGACGAGTTCGAGCTCCAGTTCGCGTGCCAGGTTGTCGCGTGAAACAGCACTCGCCATGGCAGCGCAAAGCGTGCGGAGGATCGATTCCTCCTGTGGGCTCCAGATACGTACATGGGAGCATTGGTCGAAACCAAGGAACCCCCAGAACCGTCCCTCCCGCGTGATGGGCAGTACCAGGATGGAAAGGATGTCCTGCGCGCTCAGGAACTCGCGCAAGTTGGTATCCTCGATCTCGGCCACCACGGCACGGAAAGGGTCGCCCTGCTTCAGCGGCTCCATGAACGGTCCGAAATCCTCGATGGGCAGGTCCTGCAGGTCGGGGTTGTTCAGTTGTGCCTGGGCCTGACCGGAGTTCCATTCCATCCGTTGACTGGTGGTAACGGCATCCCCGTTCGCATCGATCACGTTCGCGAACAGGTATACCCGGTCCACCCCGGTGCTCCTTCCAACCCGCTCGGCAGCCTTGTTCAAGGCAGTGAACAGGTCCGGTTCATTGATCAAGTAGGAGTTGGCATCCGCGATGGCTGCGAGCATCTGCTCGCGCTTCACTACTTCCTCCTTCAACAGCTCCTCCGGGCTTCGGTCCACGACGGTGCATGCCAGCTGCAGGTTCATACCAGAGCGGTCAATGTCGCCGCTCTCCTGGATCCAAGCCACGGAGCCATCGGCACGACGGATACGGTAGCCCACCTCGTAGGACGCGCGAGCCTCAACGGCAGCTGAGAACCGCGCACGGAGCTTTTCCCGGTCCTCTTCCAGGCAGAGCGCGTGGAACGCAGGGGCAGGCAGTCGCAATAGCTCCGCCAACCCGTAGCCACTGATCTCCGAACCCCGTTCACTGATGGACACATGCCTGCGCACCGGCCCTGCTGGCAGTTGGAACAGTCCCTGTTCCTCCTGCTGGTCGTCTGACAGAAGCACCCGGACCGTGCATGCAGGAACGCTCCTGATGATATGCCCTTCCATGATGTCGCTGTCTGATAACGGCATGGCCGTGTCCGGATGCTCTACCGTTAGTGTACGGAAAATACTCGTTGGCAGGTTCAGTTCTGGTCAAAGTCTGACGAATTTATATTTCTTGCTGACGAATGATGTTGGATCCTTGGTCCTGGCCATGTTGGAATGGCGAAGGATGGTGTGTCCTGCCGCGAGGTCCTGGAACATTGGTGTAGCGCGCACGCTACGGGATCCGGATCCGGTCGGATGGAACTCCGGAAGTGCCATGCGCAACCCCTAAGCGTCTCCTTCCACGGACACCTCCGCAAAGCACCGCACCGGGAAGTTCACGCTGCGTGCGATGAAGCAGTACTTGTGAACCTCGCCATGGAATTGCTGTGCCTTGGTCACCATATGCGCCTCGGCCACCACGACCTCCGGGTGCAGCACCACCTCGGTGAAGTGTCCGCCACCGTCCTTGGTGAGCAGCAGTGATCCCTCTGCCTTGTCGCGATAGGCGACCACATTGATCCTTGCGCGTGCACAGAGCGCCAGGTAGGTGAGGAGGTGGCACTGGCTCAGCGCGGCCAGCAGCAGGTCCTCGGGGTTGTGCAGTGCGGGGTCGCCCCGGAACAGCGGGTCGGCAGTACCGATAAGTTCCGGCTTGCCGTTGATCCGCACCCGGTGTTCACGGGTGTAGCTCTCATAGGTGCGGGTATGGTCACCCTGCCAGATGAGATCGAGGGTGTAGCGGTGTGTGTGTTGCATGGTGGGTTGGACCGGTTGGATGGCTTCTTGGCTTGCCCGCACCGGCCACGAATTGTCGATGTTGGGTCGTCCTCATTTCGTCCCCTGGTCGTCCACGTTGGTGCGGGCCTCCCGTCGGGACAACATGTGAGACCCCACGTACCAGGCGGCATCGACCTTCAGCCGCTTGTTGCGGCCATACTTGCGTTCGACAGGGGTTGGTCGCCATTGTTCATCAACAAGTATGAGGTGCATTTCCCCGCCGGTCCCCACCCGCACCGGAACCTGCAGCCCCGCCACCGCATTGGTCCAGCGCACCCACAAACGTCGTTTCACGAAGGCATATTCCAACACCGGGACCTTCGTGCTGCGCAGGTATTGGTCAAAGAGGGTGGTATGCAGCAGCGCACGCGTGTTGGCGTTGTACCCGATGAGGAAGGCCTCCACCTGCGCACTGGTGACCACGCTGTGCTTGAAAGTGGTGTTCATGTCCAGCAACATGGCCTTGAACGTGCTGTCACCCACGATGTGCCGGATCATGTGGAGCAGGTTGGCCCCCTTGTAGTACATGTCGCCGCTGCCCTCTTCGTTCACTCCATAGGGCCCGACGATGGGCGTGTCGTTCCGGATGTTCTTCCGCAGTCCGATGACGTATTCCTGCGCCGCTGCCGGTCCCTGCTGGCACTCGGTGAAGAGCGTCTCGCTGTAGTCCGTGAAGCCCTCGTGCACCCACATGTCCGCGATGTCGGCCGTGGTGATGCTGTTGCCGAACCACTCGTGACCGCTCTCATGGATGATGATGTAGTCCCACTCGAGCCCGTGCCCGCTTCCGCTCAGGTCGCGGCCCCGATAGCCGTTCTCATAGTTGTTGCCGTACGCGATCGCGCTTTGGTGCTCCATGCCCAGGTGTGGCGATTCCACCAGCTTGTAGCCGTCGTTGTAAAAGGGGTAGGGCCCCAGCCACTCCTCGAAGCAGCGCAACATCGCTGGCACCTGCTGGAAGTGGGTCCGGGCCCTGGCCTCGCTCCCGGCGAGCACCCAGTAGTCGCATTGGAGCGGACCATCTGCACCGGCGTACACCTCGTTCCAATGCGCGTACTTGCCGATGTAGGGGATGAGGTTATAGGTGTTGATGGGACTGCTCACCTGCCATTCCCAGGTGGTGGTGCCATCGCCGTTGGGCCAGGTGCCGCGAAGACGTCCGTTGCCGATGCCCTGCAGGCTGTCAGGCACGATGATGCGGAGGTTGGCACCCTCCTGCGGTTCATCGCTCTGGTGGTCCTTGCAGGGATACCACACACTGGCGCCCAGGCCCTGGCAGGCCACGCTCACCCACGGGTTGCCCTGCGCGTCCTTTTTCCAGATCCAACCGCCGTCCCAGGGCGGGTTCTTCGCCGCTTTCGGTCTGCCGTGGTAGTCGATCCACAGGGTGCTTCCCTCTTCCGGCTGGAAGGCCCGTGTTAGGTCCACCCAGATCACGTCACCTTCCCGCTGGAAGGGCACGGGTGTTTTGATGGAGGTCTCGCCCACGTACCGACCGTCGGGCATGGGGATCGGTCCGGACAGCCAGATATGGATGCTATCCACCACCAAGGGTTGTTGCAGGTCGATCTGCATGCGTTGACCGGGCGCAGTGGCGCTGAACTTGATGTACGTGCGCCCTTTGATCGTGCGCTGGTCCAGGTCGGGGGTCACGGATACGGCATAGTGACGTACATCCCACCAGGCGCGCGCCGGACCGATGCTTCCCCGCAGGGTGTCAGCCTGCGTGAAGGCGTTCCGACCGTCGTTCAGTTGTGCGAACGCTGCACCGGCGATCAGGGCAAGGGGTAGGAGCAGCGGTACGCGCATAAGTGTCCAAAAAGCGGCTGGTGCCGGGGTGTGCCGGATATCAGTTCTTGGCGGGATCCGGGGTTCGGGTCGGCGCGGGTGGCAGCATCACAACCGGGAGTTTGCGCATGGTGTACTTCGCCTGCAGTGTGCGACGGCTCAACTCCGCTTCTTCCTGCGTACCGAAGAGCAGCACATCAAGGTCATGGGCAGGGATGTCGCGCAGTTCCGGGTACTGCTCCTTCACCTGTGCGCGCACACCTGCACTGCCCACCTTCTCCGTGGTCCCGATCACCGGGGTGATGTAGACCGTGGGACCATTGCGCCAGTTGCCGATGGCGTGGCTGTAGATCGTTTTTGCCTGATCGGCAGGTAGGTTCTGTGCGATGGCCGCTGTGTTCAAGCCAACTAACAGAATGACAAGCAGGAGGTGTTTCATCACGATGGTCGGGCAAAGATCATACCTCAGCGTACCTCGATCTCGTCCAAGAACATCCACGCCGGGTTCCCCGCGCCGGGATCGCCAGCGGGAATGTCACCGATGTGCTGTACCACCAACCGAACATAACGAGCTTGGGTCGGCTTCTCCACCGCATACACGTTCCGCCCCTGCACCTGCACCATCGCAGTGGACCTGCGCTTGATCGGATCGGCCGGCATTACGGGGATCTCTCGCAACTGTGGAATGGCCATCCCTGCCGAGGTGTAGTTCGTACCATCGGTGCTCGCCAGGAACTCGACCACTTTCGGCGCATGGATCCAGCTGTAGGTCTCGTGCAGGGCGCCGATGCTTATCCGACTGATGTCCTGCACGGTGCCCAGATCCATCGTGATGGTGACACCCTCGCGCCAGCCCAGCCACTCGGTGTTCACACGCTTCTCCTGCGCGGTGATGCCATCCACCAGTGTGAAGGCGCCACCGTCGTTGTAGCGCTCATTGGGCTGCACACTGAGGGTGATCGGCCGTGCGGTGGCCTTGTTGAACAGGAAGCGGCGCTTTGAAATGGGTCCGGTGAGGCCTTCTCGCTGCAGCCAGCCATGCAGCTCGCGGTCGCTGTCGATGATCACGGGACCGCTGTAAACCTCCGGCGCTGCCGTCGCTTCATTGTAGGGAGGTGCCATCTCCGTCATGGAGAAGCTATCACCGGTGCCCAAGTTCATCCCGACCGCGATGCTTCCGGGCCTGGGTCCTTGTCCAGGCCGGATGATCACCTGGTACAGGCTCTTGCTCGCGTTCACCTGCATCGCCTCCAGCTTCGGGAACTCGTTCTCCAGTCGCCGGATGAAGTCCGCCTCGTTCCGCTTCTCCTTCGGTGTCCAAAGCACTTCCGCCAAGGCCAGCATGCGCGGCACGGCCATGTACTCCACATGTTCCGGCGTCAGGATGTACTCCGTCCACACGTTGCCCTGCGCACCGAGGATGTACCTGTGCTCCTCCGGCTTCAGTTCCGCAGGAATGGGTTCGTAGCTGTAAACCTTCTGCACGGTGGTGAGGCCGCCGATGGCAAGCGGTTCGTTCGCCGGGTCGCCCTGGTAGTGGTCGAAGTAGCAGTGGCTGCCTGGGCTCATCACGGCATAGTGCCCGCTCCGTGCAGCCGCGATGCCACCCTCGGTGCCGCGCCAGCTCATCACCGTTGCATGGGGGGCCAGACCGCCCTCCAGGATCTCATCCCAGCCGATGATCATGCGGCCGCGCTCGTTCACGAACTTCTCGATCCGCTGGATGAACCAGCTCTGCAGTTCGTGCTCG
>CAZLGY010000003.1:9305-32087 GCA_964559165.1 uncultured Chryseobacterium sp. | reverse complement strand
TCCTCCAACAGGTCGAACACGCTATCGTTGCCCGCGCAGAACACGTCCTCGAACACGCCCCAGCCCCGCTGCACTTCATATGGCCCGCCGGTGCAGCCCAAATGCGGATAGGCTGCCAATGCGGCCATGGCATGGCCCGGCAGTTCGATCTCCGGTACCACGTTGATGTGGCGGGCCCTGGCATACTCCACCACCTCCACGATCTCCTCCTGCGTGTAATACCCCCCGTACGGGATACTGTCGTACTGTCGGCGACTGTACGGACCCACCTGGCTGCCCTTCCGCCAGGCCCCCACCTCCGTGAGCTTCGGGTGCTGCTTGATCTCGATGCGCCAGCCCTGGTCCTCCGTCAGGTGCCAATGGAAGCTGTTCATCTTGTAGCGGGCCAGCAGATCGATGTACTTCTTGACGAGGTCGATGCCGAAGAAGTGGCGGCATACATCCAGGTGCATGCCACGCCAGCCGAAGCGCGGGTGGTCGGTGATGGTGAGGCAGGGGAGGCTGCCGCTGATACGACCTTGCTCCAGCAGCTGGACCACCGTGCGGCTGCCGCGGAACAACCCTGCCTCCGTCGGTGCGCTTACTTCGATGCCATCGACGCCCACTTTGACCGAATGCCACTCATCGGGTAGCAGGGTGTCCGTCCGCAGGCGGCTGAAGGCGATCCGAACGGGGAGCAGGCAGTCCTTGGTGCGCGGCGCTTGCAGGGCGTCCAGTTCTGTCCGCAGCACTTCTGCGAGGCCCCTGGATGCCGCAGGGTCCACCTCCACCAGCCACGGACAGCCAAGGTCAAGCGAACCGGCCTCCATGCGCAGGGTCACAGGCTGGGGAATAAGCTGTAGCTGGCCCTGAGCCCCAAGGCCCAGCAGCAGGAAGGGGAGGAGGAGGCGCATGCGGCAAAGGTGGTGACCAGCGCAACATCCGTGCCCACCTTGCCACGGACCTCCCCGGTGGCGTATCCAGGGGTACTTGCCGTTCCCGGGCGATCCCCTACATTTGCGGCCCCTTACCAATGAGGGGACTAACCCAACCAACGCGACATGCCAACTCGCATCCGCCTTCAGCGTAAAGGCAAAAAAGGCCAGCCCTACTACCACGTGGTGGTGGCTGATTCCCGCGCACCCCGCGACGGGAAATACATCGAACGGATCGGCGCATACGATCCCAACCAGAACCCCGCTTTCGTGGAGGTGAACATGGACAAGGCCCTGGACTGGCTGCAGAAAGGTGCCCAGCCCAGCGATACCTGCCGTGCGATCCTGAGCTACTCAGGCGTCGTCTACAAGAACCACCTCGCCAACGGCGTGAAGAAAGGCGCCTTCGATGCGGCTGAGGCCGAGCGCCGCTTCGACATCTGGATGAACGAGAAGACCGCCAAGATCGAAGGCAAGAAGAGCAAGCTGGCACAGAGCGCGCAAGCCGCCGCCAAGGCACGCCTGGATGCGGAGAACAAGAAGTCCGCTGACCGCGCCGCCGCCATCAGCGCCAAGCTGGCTGCCGCCTCTGCCGAAGCTCCTGCTCCCGCTGCTGAAGCCGCCGAGGGTGAAGCCCCCGCTGCTGACGCCGCCGCTGAGTGATCCCAACATCCGAACCGTGCAAGGCCCGCTTCACCCGAAGCGGGCCTTGTCCGTTCATGCCCGCACCGCCCCGTACCTTTCGCCCATGGACCTTGACAGCCTCCACCGCATCGGCAAGCTCGGCAAGCCATGGGGCCACCAGGGCGACCTGACCGTTCACCTGGACGCGGCGGATCTGGAGGACCTGGTCGAAGCCGAATGCCTCTTCGTGGACATCGACGGCCAGAAGGTGCCCTTCTTCTTCACCAAACTGCGCGACAAGGGCCGTGACATCCTGGTGAAGTTCGATGACTTCAACGATCCCCAAAGTGCTGCCATCCTGGTGGGCCGCGAGCTTTACGCCCCGCCGGGTCTGTTGGTGGAGGATGGTGACGAGCACTGGGACCCGGCCACCCTCATCGGCATGAAAGTGGCCGATGAAGCATACGGGGACCTCGGTGAGGTGGTGGCGTTGGATGGGACCGACGATCATCCCGTACTTGTGATCCAGCGTGGTGATGAAGAGGTGCTCGTACCCCTTGCAGATGAGCTCGTGGTGGGCATTGATGCCGCGCAGGGCCTGTTGGTGGTGCGCACACCCCCGGGCCTGCTGGAGCTCTACCGTGGTGCCTGAGCGTATGTCCAAGCCATCCTTCCGGTTCAAACGGTTCACCGTGGTGCAGGACCGCTGCGCCATGAAGGTGAGCACCGATGGCGTGCTCTTCGGTGCCTGGGTGGACTTCGCTGATGCCACGCAGGTGCTGGACATCGGTACCGGCACGGGATTGCTCGCCCTGATCGCGGCGCAGCGCGCACCCTCCGCCCACATCGCCGCCGTGGAGATCGATCCGGGGGCGGCCGCACAGGCTGCGGAGAACGTGGCCGCAAGCCCATGGCCGCATCGCATCCGGGTGCATGCCATGGACGTGCGCCGTATGCACAGTGCCCATGCCTTCGACCTCATCGTGTGCAACCCGCCCTACTACGCCGGCTACGCGGCTGCCGCCGATCCGCGCATGGGGTTGGCCAAGCACAGTGGTGAGCTGCATTTGGATGCCCTCATCCAAGCGGTGGATCGACTGCTCACCCCCACCGGTCGCTTCGCCCTTATCCTGCCGTTGAACCGCGAGGCCGAGCTGGTGAAGTTGGCGGCTACAGTGGGCCTCGCACCGGTGCGCCGCTGTGTGGTCCGCTATGTGCCACAACGCCCGCCCAAGCGCGTGTTGCTGGAGCTGGACCGCAGTGGCGGCAGCGTTCGCGAGGAGGAACTGTGTGTGGAACGGACCGGTCCCTTCGACTATTCGCCGGAGTACCGTGCGTTGCTGGCCGAGTTGATGCTCAACTTCTGACGCTGGACCTCACAGGGCACGTTCGGACTCCTGGAACGCGATGCCCAAGGCCTCAAGTTCGTCGAGCACCGGATCGTAAATGGCGGGCTTCAGTGGCAGCAGCACCCCGCGGTCCGCGATGGAGCCGTTCAGTACCAGCTTGCAGGCCATCCCGATGGGCAGGCCGACCGTACGGGCCATGGCGGTGTGCAGCGGATCGAGCCCGATGGAGGCCAGCGACGCCTGGATCTCATGGCTGTGGCCGTTGAGGCTGTATTGGAAACGGTGCCACATCACCACCAGGTCCTTATCCCCGGGCCCCAGCTTCCATTTCTGCTCCAGCAGGTGCTGAAGAGTGGCTGCCGGCGATCGGTCCTTCACCCCGATGGGCGTGGTATCGAAGAGGCCCAGCCAGGCCAGTTTGTCGAGCACCTCGGCCGTGGCGCTGGTGCCGAGATAGGCTGCGGCGGCACTCCGCAGGTCCGTTGACGCCCCGGGCAGGAAGGCCCGCAAATAGTCCGCCCAGGTGCTGTTGGCCGGCAGTTCCATGCTGTAGCTGTCGTCCGTGCAGCCCAATTGGACGAAAGCGTCCCATGCAGCACAATAGCCGGCCTTGCGCAGGGTGCCGCGCAGCAAGGTGGGGATGCCCTCCAACCCATAGGCGGCGCGGTACTTCAGCGAATCGCGGTTGGCGTAGCCATCGAACCCGCCCAGACCAGGCACGGTGATGTGCTGTACCTGCTGGAACAGCTTGTGGTAGGGGATGTACTTGGTGATCCCATCGCGGATGTATTTCGCAGCGCCACCCTGTCCGGCAAGGATCACGTTGCGGGGGTTCCAACTGAATTTGTAGCCCCAGGGGTTGTCGTCGCTCTCGGGTGCCACGAGGCCGCCGCAGTAGCTCTCGAAGCTCTCCATGCGCGCACCGGCCGCGCTCAAGCGGTCCAGGATGCGCATGGCGCTCATGTGGTCGATGCCCGGATCGAGACCCATCTCGTTGAGCACGATGAGCCCGGCCGCCTTGAACTCGGCATCCATGGACCACAGAGCATCTGGCACGTAGCTCGGGGTGATCACATGCTTCCGCAGCCCCAGACAATCCTTCAGCACGTCCATGTGCATGAAGGCGGGCAGCATGCTGATGACCAGGTCGTGTTGCTGGATGAGCGCGGCCCGGGCGATACCGTCCGTGGCATCCAACGCAACACCCTGCGCCACCGTCGGCCCTTCCTTCACCAGTCGCTCGGCTTGGCTCGCCTCCTTGTCCGCCACAGTGAGCTGCCACTGTTGCTCCCGCGCATGGTGGATCACATACTGGATGAGGGATGAGGCCGAACGACCGGCACCGAGGATGAGGATCTTTCGCATGGCTTGCGCCGCAGATGCGATCGCCTGCGGTGGCGCGAAGATGCGAAACCCCGGGGGGACCGCTTGCGAGGCGCATCCCAATGGCCCGCAGCACGGGCAATGCGGCACTTTGGCATACGGCTTGCCTTCCGAGGTCAAGGAACTAACTTCGCGCCACTATAGAAAGAACCCATGCGCCTCCCCATCGCCATACCGTTCATCGCCGCCATCCTGTCCCTGAGTTCAGCACAGGCACAGACCTCCGATCTGGTGTTCTTCACGGACGATGGTGTCCGGTTCACCCTCATCATCGATGGGGATGTGAAGAACGAGGCACCTGCCACCCGGGTGGTGGCGACCGGTATCCGCACGGAATCGCCCATGGTGATGGTGAAGTTCGAGGACGCCTCCATTCCCGCGTTGAAGAAGCCGGGCTATTTCCCGTTGGGCATGGAGTACACCATCATGGTCACCACCAACAAGAAGGGCGAACGTGTCCTTCGCCCCACCGGTGAGGCCGCCCTTGGCACTGCCGGCGGATCGGTGCAGGGGAAGCCCCGCCCCACGGAGTTCAGCGATGATGCTTCCGGGCGGCCTGCGAACAATGCGCAGGGTGTTCAACAGGGCATGGACGTTGGAGGCGTTCAGCAGACCACAACGGTCACCGTGGTGGAGGAAGGCGGCACCGACATGCCCGGCGAGAACGTCAACATCAACATGGGCATCAATGGCATCGGTTTCAACATGAACGTCACGGTGGACGATGACATGACCGGTGGATCAACCACGACCACCACCCGGACCACCACGACCACCACCACGACCACCACCGCCAGCACCCCCTTGCCGCAGCCCAAGCCAACAAAACCCGCCCCGGCACCGGTGAAGCCCGCCGAACCGGAGGTGTACCGCATGCCCGGTTACTCCGGCCCCATCGGGTGCGGGTGGCCCATGAACGCCACCGAGTTCGCCGACGCCAGGAAGAGCATCGAGGGCAAGAGCTTCGAGGAGTCGAAGATGACCATGGCCAAGCAGATCGGCCGGGACCGGTGCTTCACCGTGGACCAGGTGAAAGGTATCATGGGCACCTTCAGCTTCGAGGACAGCAAGCTCGACTTCGCCAAGTACGCATACGACCGCACCTACGATATCGGCAACTACTACAAGGTGAACGACGCCTTCACCTTCGAGAGCTCCATGGACGAACTGAACACGTTCATCCAGTCCCGCTGACCAGAACATCTTCATCCCCAGCGCCATGTGCCCCCTTCGGCCGATAGTGACCTTCCTCCTGCTGACGACCCTTGTGGCGTGCAGCGGATCGAAGTCCTTTTCCAAGAAGGCCACCAGGTTGGAAGAGGCCGGCCTGCACGCCGAGGCAGCCGACATGTACCTGCAGGCCGTTCAGCGCAACCGCAAGAACGTGGATGCCAAGATCGGTTTGAAGAAGACCGGCCAGATGCTGCTTGACGACAAGCTGTCCGACTTCTTCCAGAACATGGCCATGGGCAACAACAAAGGCCAGGCCGTTGCCGCATACCTCGATGCAACGCGCTACCGCGACCTGGTGGGAAGGTTGGGTGTGGTGCTCGACATCCCCGACCACTACCGTACCGATTTCGAACGGGTGAAGGGTGAGCATCTCGTGGACCTCTATGACCAAGGGCAGGCCCTGATGGCGAGGCAGGACTTCCGCGCCGCTGAGCAGGTGTTCGCGCAGATCGCCAAACTCGAACCCAACTACAAGGATGCCAGCAGCCTGCAGGCGGTCGCCTACTTGGAACCCCTGTACCGGGCCGGTGCCGCCGACCTCCAGGCCGGTCGGTTCCGAAAGGCCTACGAAGAACTCGGCCGCGTGGTGGAGAAGGACCCCGCCTACAAGGATGCTTCCGCACTGCGTCAGGAAGCGCTCACCAAGGGCCAGTATACCGTGGCGGTGCTTCCGTTCACCAGCAACAACAAGCGTACGGACATCACGGCGCGCGTGCAGGCCATGGCCATGACCGCCCTCGTGGAGACGCGGGACCCCTTCCTCAAGGTGGTGGATCGCGAGAACATCGACCGCATCCTCGAAGAGCAGCGGCTCGGCTTGAGCGGTGTGGTGGATGAACAGACCGCAGTGCGTGTGGGCAACCTGATCGGAGCACAGGCCGTGCTGATGGGCAATGTCATCGACCTGCGGGAGGAGGCCGGCCAGCTTCGGCGCAGCACCAAGGACGGTTTTGAGAGTTATCGGGTGCAACAGCTGAACAAGGAGACCGGCGAGAAGTATTTCGTGACCAAGTACAAGCCCGCACGGTACAGCGAGTACTTCCAGGAGAACAAGGTGTCCCTGTCATTCTCCTATCGGCTGGTCTCCCTGGAAACCGGTGAGGTATTGGCCTCCCAGTTGCTGGAGCGGAGCACTGAGGATCACATGTACTACGCCAGCTACGAGGGGAACGCCCAGCAGTTGCTGCCGGCCCGCAATGGGCAGGTGGACCTTGCCGACAGGGCCCGCCGTGACCTCCGCGAATTACTTGCCGCACCCCGTGAGATGAAGAGCATCGCTACCCTGAGCGCTGACCTTGTGCGCACCGCGGCCAGCGTGATGGCCACCGATATCCAGTCCGAACTAAGTGGTCGCCTGCCGTGAGGATCCTGCGCACCCTGCTCATCCTTGGCACTGCGCTTGCTTGTAAAGCCCCGGAACAGGCGGTGCGCCCGGAGCCTGCGCCGGCAGCCTCGCCCCGTCCTGCATGGGTGTCGGGCAGACCGGTCACGGTCGACTACTATGTGGGGATCGGCATGGCCCCCAAGAACCGTCCGGACCACTTGGAGGCGGCCAAGAAGAACGCGCTCAACGACCTGGCGAGCGAGATCAGTGTGAACGTGGAGGGGAACAGCCTGCTCTACACACTGGACCGTAAGGGCCAGTTCAACGAGTCCTTCACCAACAGCATCCGCACCACCACCAACGAACAGATCGAAGGCTTCGAGCTGGCCGACAGTTGGGAGAGCACCACCGAGGTCTGGACCTACTACCAGCTTTCGAAGAGCGAGCATGCCCGCCTCAAGGCCCAGCGCAAGGCGCAAGCCATCGGTACCGCCACCGACCTGTATCGCCGTGCGCTGGCATCCATGGCGCAGGGTGATCTGCGTTCGGCGGTGGACCAGGACCTGCGTGCGATGCTCGCCATCAAGGCCTATTGGGGCGAGAATGACCTGGTGGATGTGGACGGTCGGCAGGTCCCCCTGGCGAACGAGTTGTATGCGGACCTGCAGCGTATGGCCGGTGGTGTTCGCTTCTCCGTGCTGCCCGAGCGGTGCCAGTTGGACCTTTCGAACCGCTTCGCACGTGAACTGATGATCACTGCCACCCACCGCAACGGCACCACCACCCAGGAGTTGGGGCAGCTGCCGCTGCACTTGAGCTATCCCGGTGTCAATGGAACGGTGACCGAACTGAAGGCCACCGATGAGGAAGGTCGCCTGCGTACCACGGTCGGGCGCGTGGACCCTGCTTCACGCACGCGGGAGCTGGTGGTGAAGCTCGACCTTGAACGCCTGGTGAGCCCCGAATTGGAGCCGCCATTGGTGAAAGCACTGATCGCCAGCCTTACCGCACCGGAACTGCGTGTGCCGATCGATGTGGTGATGCCCAAGGTGCACATGAGGAGCACGGAGACCAACCTGGGGCAGCCGATGGGTGATGCGGGACTGGGGGTGGTGATACGGGAGGAGATGACCGCCCAGGGTTTCCGCTTCGTGGACCGTCCGCAGGAGGCCGATCTGTTGCTTACCCTCAACGCCGGCAGCCGGCAGGGGGGGGAGTCGGCAGGGTTCTTCACCGTTTACCTCGATGTCACGCTCAACCTGCGCGACCGACGCTCGGACCAGGTCATATACGAGGGCGGCCAGCAGGGCGTGAAAGGTGTACAACTCGCCTATGACAAGGCCGGCCTGGACGCCTACAAGAAGGCCGCCGGACAGGTGCGCAAGGAACTCATCCCTGCGGCAATACGCTCCGTTCTCTAATATTTACAAGGAATTACGAAGTTTGGCACGCAATTGGCAACACCCCGACGAAAGACACCACCAACGTTCCCGATCCCATGAAAACCTTGAACAACACCCGCCCTGTGACGGTCCTGATGACGGCGATCCTGCTGTCCGGGGCCTTTACCGCCTGCAAGAAGAAGAAAGAGGTGGTCGCCACCCCGCCCCCCACCGGAGAAGTGGAGATAACCGTGTTCTGCTCCGGACCGGAGTATTTCACCAATGACAAGGCCTTCCGCCAGAACGCCGTGGGTGAGAGCATGGACCAGATGACCGCCAAGAACAAGGCGCTGAGCGCAGCCCGTGGATTGCTCGCCGCTGATATCAGCACCCAGATCAAGCGTGTCATCGACAACTATGTCAACAGCCGCGAAATGAACAACCGCGAAGAAGTGGCCGAGCGGTACGAAGGTCTTTCCCGCGAAGTGGTTGACCAACAGCTGAAGGGCGTGAAGACCATCTGTGAACGCCAGGTGCGTGTTGGTGGCAACGGCAACTACAAGACCTACATCGCCATCGAGCTCAGCGCCCAGGAACTGCTGAGCGCTTACAACGAACGGCTCTCCAGCGACGAACGCCTGCGCATTGACTACGACTACGAGAAGTTCAAGCAGACCTTCGAGAACGAGATGAACAACATGCGGAAGTGACCGCCCGTGATACACCAGCGAAAGGCCCCCAGCGATGGGGGCCTTTTGCCATTCCTTCCTGACCTTTGTACCCCCATGTCACTCCCCATCGTTGGACCGTTGATCCGCACAGGTGCCCTGCTGCTGCTGCTCGCCGTTGCTGCCGGTGCGTTCGGTGCCCATGGCCTGCGTCCGCACCTTGATGGGGTGGCGCTCGACCAATGGCGCACCGCGGTGGAGTACCAGTTCTACCATGGCCTTGGACTCCTGCTGGTGGCTGCGCTTGCCGGGCATCTGGAGCCGGCCAGGGCGCGCTGGATCCTGTACCTGTTCCTGGGAGGGGTCCTGCTCTTCTCAGGGTCGATCTTTGTGTTGAGCACCAGGGAGTTGACTGGATGGGAAGCGGCGGGCGCCGTGGTCGGTCCCATCACGCCGTTGGGTGGGCTTATGTTAATGACCGGTTGGTTGCTGTTATTGCTGCCCGCACGGCGCAGTTCGGAGCCCGCGTAGACAAGGTGGACCGCTTCCCCCTACTTTTGCACCCTCAATCCCCAATCAAACGGACATGAACGAGTTCGGTCTGAAACCGAAGAACGCGGATCTCTCGAAGATCGGCCTGCGCCACCTTGGCGATGCATTCTGGAACCTGGAGCCCGCCGAGCTGGTGGAGCACTCCATCCTCAACGGTGAGGGTGTGTTCGCCGACAGCGGCGCGCTGGCCATTGAAACCGGCGAGTTCACCGGACGCAGCCCCAAGGACAAGTTCTGCGTGCGCGATGGAAAGACCGAGGACACGGTGTGGTGGGGGGATGTGAACTTCCCCATCGATCCAGCCCGGTTCGATGCCCTTCATGCCCGCATGTGCGCATACCTGATGGAGCGCGATGTCTATGTGAAGGACGTGTATGCCTGCGCCGATCCCACTTACCGGATGAACATCCGTGTGGTCGCTGAGAAGCCCTGGAGCGCCCAGTTCGCAGGCAACATGTTCCTCCGTCCCACCAAGGCGGAGCTGGAGCAGTTCGAGCCCGAGTGGAACATCATCAACGCCCCCGGTTTCCGCGCTGATGCTGCGATCGACGGCACCCGCCAGCACAACTTCGCCGTCATCAACTTCTCACGGAAGATGATCCTCATCGGTGGCACCGGCTACACCGGCGAGATCAAGAAGGGCATCTTCACCGTGCTCAACTACGTGCTTCCCCAGGAGCGCGGAGTGCTCAGCATGCACTGCAGTGCCAACATCGGTGAGTCCGGCGATACCGCTGTTTTCTTCGGGCTGAGCGGTACGGGGAAGACCACCCTCAGCGCCGACCCCGACCGCAGGCTCATCGGTGACGACGAGCATGGCTGGAGCGACAAGGGCGTGTTCAATTTCGAAGGTGGCTGCTATGCCAAGTGCATCGACCTGAGCGCCGAGAAGGAACCGCAGATCTGGGAGGCGGTGAAGTTCGGCGCCATCCTGGAGAACATCGTGTTCGAGGAGGGCACCACGAAGGTGGATTTCGCGGACGGTTCCAAGACCGAGAACACCCGCGTAAGCTACCCCATCCACCACATCGGCAACATCGCCGAGCCCAGTGTGGGTGGCCACCCGCGCAATATCTTCTTCCTCACCTGTGATGCGTACGGTGTGCTGCCACCCATCAGCAAACTGAGCCCGGGCCAGGCCATGTACCATTTCATCAGTGGATACACCGCGAAGGTGGCTGGTACGGAAGCCGGTGTCACCGAGCCTCAGAGCACGTTCAGCGCCTGCTTCGGCAAGGCCTTCCTGCCCCTGCATCCCACCAAGTATGCCGACATGCTCGGTGAGCGCATGAAGCAGCACAACGTGCGTGTATGGCTGGTGAACACCGGCTGGAGCGGTGGTGCCTACGGCACCGGGCAGCGCATGAAACTGAAGTACACCCGGGCGATGATCACAGCCGCCCTGCGCGGTGAACTCGACAAGGTGGCCTACAGGGAGCACCCGGTGTTCGGCGTCAGCATGCCGGACAGCTGCCCCAACGTCCCGGCCGAGATCCTCGACCCGCGCAGCACGTGGGCCGATGGTGCCGCTTATGATGCCACTGCAGAAAAGCTCGCCAAGCAGTTCAACGACAACTTCGCCAAGTACAAGGACGGAGCCAGCGCGGAGATCCTCGCTGCTGCGCCCAAGGTCGCGGTGAAGGCCTGACGGACGATCGATGGGGAAGGCCTTGACGCTCGTGCGTCAGGGCCTTCTTCATGCATGGGTGGCGTTCGTCATGAACGAGGCCCATCGTGCGATGTACCTTCGCTGCGCTATCGGGGAAGCGGATGAGGTGTACGCTGTTCGTTACGGGGATGTTCGCGGTCCTGATCGCTCGACCGCAGTCCAGCCCGTCCGCCGGTACCATGTACCCGGAGAAGCTGCGTGACGATGTCGAGTTCCTTCGCACGGTGATCCACCAGGTGCACCCCGACCCATACCGGTATATCACGCAGGTGGGACTGGACCGTATGCTCGATTCGCTGCGCGATGGTCTCCGGATCCCACTGGACCGGTCCGATCTCCTCCTTCACCTGCTTCCTGCCGTGCATGCAATGGCCGACGCCCATGTGCAGCTTGAGCTTCCTGAAGAGCAGCGGGGAGGGCTCTTGATGGATACGCCGGTGATGCCACTGCGCGTGAAATTACTGAGCGGTGGGCTTTATGTGGAGGAGGAACTGAAGGGTTTCAGGAGCCTGCCCGTCGGTGCACGCATCACGGCCATCAACGACAGGCCGACCGAGGAGTTCATCGCAGCCATCGCGCGGCACGTCCCTGTGGATGGGGAGAACGTTACACTGCGCCAGCGAACGATCGAGCGGGACCTGCCCTGGTTGTACCGCCGCCATGTGGAGGCGACGACTGAGTTCAAGGTGCGCTATGTGGATGGCGCGGGCAGGGAGGGGACCCAGCGCATCTTCGCCATGACGGGAGCGGAAATGGAGCGCACACAGAAAGGATCGGGACCTGAACTGGCCGCATGGAGGGCCTATTGGGATCCCGAGGCCGAAGCAGAATGGGTGACGATGCGGACCCTCGACCTGGATGCGTTGGAGGCCGATGGTGTGCAGCCGGAACGCTTCCTCGCCGCCGTGTTGAAGGAATGCCGCCGGAACAAGGCACGCACGCTGGTGCTCGATGTACGGGGCGCCGATGGGCGCGACCTTGCCGCTGCTGAGCTGGTGTTCGCGGCCATCGCCCTCCAACCCTTCCGGGTGCTACAGGGCATGAGCGTCCGCACCCCACAGGCTGACCTTCCGCCCTTGACAGGCATACCGGTGGAACACCTGGAGACCATCGGCACACAATTCGTTCCGGGACCCAACCGGACCTCACACCTGCGTCCGGATGACCCACGGCTGCAGCCTCTTCCGCCGCAGAAGAAGGCGTTCGCCGGCAAGGTGTACGTGGTCTGTGACGGGGCAACGCGGGACGCTGCAGCTGCATTGGTCATGATCGCCAGGAGGAGCGGTCGGGCGCGGGTGGTGGGTGAGGAGGTGGGCACCAATGCATTGAGCTTCACCGGCGGTCGTGAGTTCAGGGCACAGCTTCCCACATCGGGCCTTGAGTTGCGCATCCCGTTGGTGCGGTACGTACCTGAAGGGATGCCCAGCGGCCCCCTGACGCATGGCGAGCGGCCCCACCATACCGTTGAGCAGCAGGCCAGCGGTATCCCGCAGGGCAGCGATACGGTGCGCGAAACCCTGCTGGAGATGATCCGCGAACTGCGATGAGAGCGGTACTTCCCTTCGTGGTCCTCCTCGCCGCCTGTGGCGGTCAGCACGCACCGAACGGACCGGGGAGGTGGCGTGATGTGGCGAATACGCACGCGACGCGCTTCCAACTCCAGGAAGGGGAGGGGGAGCAACGGGTGATCGTGTTCGGACCGGGGGGGCGCGGGGATACGTTGGCGGTGATCCCGGTGCCTGGGCGCCCTCCGTCCCGCATCGCGGTGCTCAGCACCACGCACATCCCCTACATCCTTGCCTTGGGTGCGGGCGATGAACTGGTGGGGGCGGCATATGTGGATCAGGTGCCCGATCCCCGCTTCCAGGAACGGGTGGCGTCCGGGAAGGTGGCCGAACTGGTGCGGGTGGATCGGCTGGACAAGGAGCGCTATCTCGCGCTTGCGCCGGAGCTCGTCTTCGACCAGGTCCCGGGTATCACACAGGGTGCACCTCAACTCCAGGGTGCCGTCCTGGTCCCGGTGACCGAATTCCTGGAAGAGCACCCATTGGGTCGCGCTGAATGGATCCGCGTGTTCGGTGCGTTGCTGGGTCGCCTGGACGAGGCCGACAGCATCCATGCGAACATCGTTGGTCGTTATGAACGCGTTCGCAACCGGTTGGCCGGCGTGCAAGAGCGCCCGTTGGTGTTCTTCGGCAGTGCCTGGGGCGGTCAATTCCACGCCGCTGCAGGTAGCAGTTACATGGCCACCTTCGTGCGGGATGCCGGTGCACGTTACTTCCTTTCGGACACAGCGCGCGGAAGCCATCCCCTGGACCTCGAGTCCTTCCTTGCGCTGACGGACTCCCTTGACCACGTCGGCATGGTCATCGCTCACCCCGGGCAGCCATCAGCCACCGACCTTGCCCAGGGAGATCCTCGCCTGACCCGCCTCGCCGCCCTGTCAGAGCGGGGTTTTTACGGCAACAGCACCCGTGCAGACCTGTTCGGCAGGGCCCTGCTGGAACCGGATGTACTGCTGGCCGATCTGGTCCGCATCTTCCATCCCGATGTGGGCGATGGACATGCGCCGCAGTATCTCCATCCGGTGGCTCAATAGCGGATACCGATACGACGGTAGACCGATCCCATCAACCACGCGGGGCCGATCATCAGGAACTGGAGGTCGTCGAGGAAGCTGGGCTTCCGGCCCTCCACCTTGTGTCCGTAGAACTGCCCGATCCAGGCGGCCACGAACAGCAGCATCGCCACGGACCAGAGCGGCCACGGGCATGCACGTTCCATCGTGTTGCAGAGCAGGAGGCATCCAACGGTGAACAGCGCCATGCCCACCATTACGGGAACGGATAAACGGGTGTAGAAGACCACCACCAGCACGGAGGCCAACATGGCGGCCCAGCCCCCCGGCAACCGGTCCGGCAGGGGGGATGGAATGCTCCACAGGAGGGCCACCACGCAGAAGTAGATGGTGGGCACACAGATCCAATGGATGGCCTTGTTCGTGGGGTGCTGGTGGCTTTCGCCGTAAGCGTCGAACCACTGTTGGATACTACGTGCGGCCATCGGTCAGGTAGCGTTCGTGGAGGATGTGCAGGTGATGCAAGGTATGCCCGGCAGCGATCCAGCCCAAGGCCCGCACACTGATGGTGCCGCTGTTGGCCGTGCCGGTATGCAGCAGTGCCGCACCGGTGAAGCTGCGGAACAGGCTGTTCAGGCTCTGGCGCACCTCCTGCCATTCGGCGCACAGGTCGCACCAGGGGCGGACATCCGCTCCGGCCGCAGCCGCGTAGGCATCCTCATCGAAACCGGGAAGCGGTGTGGTGTCGCCACGAGCGATCCGAAGAGCGCGATAGGCGAAGATGCGGTCGCAGTCGATGAGATGTTGTACCAGGTCGCGAACGCTCCATTTGCCAGGTGCGTAGCGATGCAGGCTGGTGGCCTCGTCGATCCTTGCGAAGGTGCCCATGGCCGCACGGAAGCTCTCCTCCAAGGCCCCGTTCAAGTCCTCGTCGGTGACGCGTTCCACATAGCGATGGTAGAAGGCCGGCAGCTCCGATAGGGGTGGTCTTCCGGGGTTGCTCATGCTGCAAAGATGGGGTTCCCGATACGCGGCTGCATCCTGCTCACGGCATCGCACCGCCATCCATGACCTCTGCGGCGGATATGCCGGCCAGCTCCTTGAGCACCCGGATGATGCCCATGCGCCGCTTCCACCAATCCTTGCGTGGTGTTTCCGGGTCGTCCAATGACAGCACTCCCACCCGGACCCCGGCGCCACAGGCCTGTTGGTATACGCGCTGTGAGCGGCGTGCATGCACACCCAACGATATGAGGTCAACGGCTCGGAGGTGGTCCGTCCGCGCTCGGACGGCGAATGCCTGCGCGTTGGCCGCTGTCCGACCCCGGCCATTAGCTGTCGCCGGCACGGGAACCAGCCGGTCCGCAGGTATCCCCGCGTCGGCCAGCGACCATGCCCCCCACTCGGCAAAGGTGGGTGCGGCCGTGCTTCGGGTGCCATCCGGCAGCGACCGTGATGTGTGAGCGGCAAGGGCATGTGCGTTGGTGCCATGGACCAGCACCTCCTTCACGAAGATGTTCCGCGTTCCCTGCGCCAACTGGCCCGCATGCACGCTTGCAAGGGTGAGGGAGGCCGAACCCGGGGGAAGTGTGCAGCGGTATTCGGTGGGAGTGCCGTTCACAGCAACATCCATCAGGGTATCGCGCTCGTTCATCACCACCAGCCGTGCGCCATCGATGCCGCTTGCGTTCACCACGAGCGCTCCACCGGTGGGTACAGCGAAGTCCACAACCAGGGCCTGCTCCTGCTCCAGGTAGTAGGCGAACAGCCGCGTGGTGCCGGTCACGTAGACGCGTTCGTAGCCCCCTTGTTCCAGAAGGCGCACCAATGCAGGAATATGCTCCCGTGGCATCCAACCTTCCACCACGGCCGTTCGGGCGCCGCTCGGGGCGGTGATGGCCAGGTGGTCGTGCAGGTATCCGGCGCAGGACCAGATGGCCGCGACCAATACCAGGGCTGATATTCCGATCCAGCGTTTCACGGAAGGTCTCCGGACAGCTGGTCACGTAATGCCAGCAGCTCCGCACGTGCCTTGCGATCCCCTGTCACGATGCACTGCAAACTGCCGGCATCGCATACTTCAATGGCCTCCTGCGGTCGGTCAAGGTCCGCCAGCATCACCGCCAGCTGGTAATAGCTTGCAACATGTCGTGGTTCATCCCGAAGGATGCCCTCCAGGTCATGGACCGCCTGTTCCATCGCTCCCATGCGCTTGTGTTCCAAGGCGATCGCATAGCGCAGGAAGAGGTCTCCCGGCTCATCCTCCAGCATCGAACGCAGCTGTTCCAATCGTTCCTGGCCCATGGCGATCCCTGCACGAAACTAACACCTGCACGATCCCAAGCCCTGCGTTCGCAGACACTTCCTTCGCCACGGCTGCGGTGCATGCCTGGTGCGTTGGTGGGGTTCGCCCATCGGTGCAACGGTCACTGCGTTCGGACGAGCTGTATCATGGTGTCCACGTCGTCGGGATCCACCCTGTGCCAGGTATCGTCGCGGCGGAGCCAGGTCAACTGGCGCTTGGCGTAGTTGCGGCTGTGCTGCTTGATCAGGCCGATCGCCGTGGTGCGGTCGATGGCGCCATCGAAGTAATGGAAGAGCTCCACGTACCCCACGGTCAGCAGGGCGTTCATATGCCGGTAGGGAAGCAGGCTGCGCACCTCCTCCTCCAAACCGTCCTCCACCATGCGGTCCACGCGTGCATCGATGCGCTGGTACAGCATAGCGCGGTCCGGTTCCAGTGCCAGTCGCAGGATGTGCACATCGGTGCGGTCCCGGGGTGAACTGCGCTGTTCGCTGTATGGGCGACCGGTGATGATGCAGATCTCCAGGGCGCGGATCACCCGGTGCGGATTGGCGCGGTCGATGCGTGCATGCGAGGCGGGATCCAGGCGCTCCAGTTCGCTCACCAATGCTTCGAGCCCATCATGTCTGAGCCGTTCCTGCAGCCGGGTGCGCACCTTGCCATCACCGGCGGGCAATGTATCCAGCCCCTTGAGCAGCGCATCGATGTAAAGCCCGCTGCCACCCACGAGGATGGCCGTTCCGTGCTGGTGAAGGATGGTTTGAAGCACCGGTTCTGCGGCCCGTGCGAACTGCCCGGCGCTCCATGTCTCCTCCAACGCCAGGTGACCGAGGAAATGGTGTGGCACACCACACAGTTCCTCCCCGGCAGGTCGTGCCTTTCCGATCCGCATGGCATGGTAGAACTGGCGTGAATCGGCGCTGATGACCTCCGTACCGATGGCGCGCGCCAGCTGCACTGCCGCCCTGGTCTTGCCGGACGCCGTTGGACCACCGACCACGACGAGCAACGGTGGCTTGGTATCGTCGGTGGGCGTGTTCACCGCTCAGCGATACTCGTCCCCCAGGTCGTCCGTGCTGCCATGGCCGAACTCGTTGTGGTCATCGTCCTCACCGAAGCCGTGCTCATCGTCCTCCTCATACTGCTGTTCCTCCGCATCCAACGCATACGGGTCGTCCTCCATGATGCCTGCTGTGAGGTCGTCCTCACGACTGTGCTCCCCGGGTGCCGCGTTCATGCTCAATACCACACGGGGATAGGTCACGCCCGGTGACGGATCCCCGGCATGGATGAGCTCCACCATGAACATCCACATATGTAGGAAGTCGTAAACGTAGATGAAGCGCTGGGCGGTGCTCCGGATGTGGTCGCTGATGAACACATCATGCATCAGTGCGGGTGTGTCGCCCTCTTCTGAGAACCCGATGTCGGCGAGCGGTATCTCCGTGCCTTTGTCCCAATTCTCATCGCTCACGTAGAAGCTGGCCATTTCCTGGCCGATGAACCCGAAGGCCTCCTTGATGGCGGTGTGCAGGTCGAGGAAGTTCTGTTCGCTGCCGATCTCGATGTCGCGGAAGGCTTCGCTCTCGTGGTCGATAAGGACACGGAAACGGTAGATGCGCATGGTGGGGTGGGGGGAGCGGTGGGATGGCCCCCACCGGTCGTTTCGGCGAAACTACGCGTTGCCCGGCGAACCGCTGTCCCCGGATGGTCTGCGTGGTCCGAGGTCCGTGGTCTCCGTGGCCTGAAGGCCCAGCAGCCCGCCCGTCTCCAGCATCAACTGCCATGCCTGGCTGCGTTCGTTCTGTATGTGACCGTCGAGGATGGCCTCCTTGATCACGGTCTTGATGTCGCCGATAAGCTTGCAGGGAGTGATATTGAAGGCATGCATGATGTCCTCGCCGGTGATGGGCGGCTGGAAATTGCGTACGCGGTCCTTTTCCTCCACGTCCTTGAGCTTCTGCATCACCAGCTCGTAGTTGCGCAGGTAGCGTTCCTTCTTCTTCTCGTTCTTGCTGGTGATGTCCGCGCGGCACAGGATCATCAACGCGTCGATGGCATCACCTGCGTCGAACAACAGCCGCCGCACAGCACTGTCCGTCACCTCGTCCTTGGTAAGCGCGATGGGCCTCAGGTGCAGGGCCACGAGCTTTTGCACGAACTTCATCTGGTCATCCAGGGGCAGCTTCAGCCGGCGGAAGATGCCGGGGACCATGCGCGCACCCTTGTCCTCGTGGCCGTGGAAGGTCCAGCCGGTGCCCTGCTCGAAGCGCTTTGTGCGCGGTTTTGCGATGTCGTGCAGGATGGCCGCCCAGCGCAGCCACAGGTCATCACTTTGCGAACACACGTTGTCCAGTACCTGCAGCGTGTGGTGGAAGTTGTCCTTGTGGCCGATGCCGAACCGTTCCTCAGCCCCGGCCAGTTCAAGGAACTCGGGCAGGAACTCCTGCATCAGGCCCGTATCGCGCAACATGAGGAAGCCCTTGCTGGGCTTCGGTGTGAGGATGATCTTGTTGAGCTCGGTATGGATGCGTTCAGCACTGATGATCTCCAGCCGTGGCGCATTGCGCTGGATCGCCGCGTACGTGGCCGGGTCGATGGTGAAGCCCAGCTGCGTGGCGAAGCGAACAGCGCGCAACATCCGCAGCGGGTCGTCACTGAAGGTGATGTCGGGGTCCAGGGGCGTGCGCAGCAGTCCTTGGTCAAGGTGGAGGATGCCGCCGAAGGGGTCCACCAGGGCGCCAAGGCTGCCGCTGTTCAGCGAGATGGCCAGGGCGTTGATGGTGAAGTCGCGCCGTTCCTGGTCGTCCTGGATGGTGCCGGGCTCCACGTCGGGCTTGCGGCTGTTGCGGCTGTAGCTCTCCCTGCGGGCACCGACGAATTCCACCTGCACATCACCCTGGGCACCCTGATCGGGATCGATGGGTCGAAGGGTGAACATCGCCGTACCGAAGTTCTTGAAGACGTGCACGGGCCCGGCCTTGAGCCGCCGGGCCACGGCCTGTGCGAAGGAAGGGCCATCACCCTCCACCACGAAGTCGATGTCCTTGCAGGGCCGACCGATCAGCCGGTCGCGCACGTAGCCACCGATGGCAAAGGCGGGAATGCCCTGCCGCGCGGCCTCCTCAGCCACTGCCGCGAACAACGGTTCCTGCGTCACGCCTTCGAGACGGGCAGGGTCCACGGTGTAGGAGGTGGTGCGTGACATGGCTGTCAGGTAATGAGATGCCGAACGGACAATGGATGGGCGGCAAAAGTAGGTTCTGGGCTCAGGATGCGGTCCGCGCTTCCAGTGAACGCCTTACGCACTCCAGAGGTCGCACCTGACAGGTCCGCATCGCCGAAGCCCTGTCGATCGGAAGTTCGGTTCCGCGCCACTCCACATCAGTATCGCTGCCCTTGTTCGGCCCGGATGTAGATGGGGTCCACGCGCACCCGAGGCCAATGAGCCAGGGGATCGGGGATCGGATCGGACGGTCCCATGCCTGAAATGACCCGATGTGGGTTTACTTTCGGCGCTGTTGAGCCCGGGCCATGACGAAGAACAACCGATTGACCATCTGGATCCTGATCGCCATGGTACTGGGCGTCGCTGTGGGATATGCCATGCACCATGGTATGGAACTCGACGTCAGGAAGGACGTGGCAGAGAACCTGAAGATCCTGACGGACATCTTCCTGCGATTGGTGAAGATGATCATCGCGCCGTTGGTGTTCACCACGCTGGTGGTGGGCATCGCGAAGTTGGGAGATATGAAGACCGTGGGACGTGTAGGCGGCCGTGCCTTGCTCTGGTTCATGTCCGCTTCACTGGTCAGTCTCCTGCTCGGCATGGTGCTGGTGAACGTGCTGAAGCCCGGTGTGGGACTTCAGCTGCAAGCAAGCGGTGATGTGGCCGATGTGATCGGCAAGACACAGGCCCTTACCTTGAAGGATTTCATTGCGCACCTGTTCCCCAAGAGCATCGTGGAGGCGATGGCCACCAACGAGGTCCTGCAGATCGTGGTGTTCAGCCTGTTCTTCGGGGTTGCCTGTGCCAGCATCGGCGACTATGCAAGGCCGGTGGTGAAGCTGCTGGAGAGCGTGGCGCACGTGATCCTGAAGATGGTGGGTTACGTGATGAACTTCGCCCCGTTGGGTGTCTTCGGGGCCATCACAGCCGTCATCGCGATGCACGGGCTCGGGGTCCTCGGCACCTATGCGGTCTATATCGGTCAGTTCTACCTCGGCCTGCTCATCCTGTGGATCATCCTGTTGGGTGTCGGTTTCCTTTTCCTGGGTCTGCGGATGAAGGAACTGATGCGACGCATCATACAGCCGGTGACCATTGCCTTCAGTACCACCAGCAGTGAGGCTGTGATGCCGAAGCTCATGGAGGAATTGGAACGCTTCGGCTGCAAGGACAAGGTCGTGAGCTTCGTGCTGCCACTGGGCTACAGCTTCAACCTGGACGGCAGCATGATGTACATGACCTTCGCCAGCCTCTTCATTGCCCAGGTCTACGGTATCACACTCGACTTCGGGACCCAGATCACCATGCTGCTCACCCTGATGTTGACCAGTAAAGGGATCGCCGGTGTTCCGCGGGCCTCACTGGTCGTTGTAGCAGCAACACTGGGCATGTTCGGCATTCCCGTGGAAGGCATCGCGCTCATCCTTCCCATCGATCACTTCTGCGATATGGGCCGCAGCGCCACGAACGTGGTGGGCAACGCCATCGCCACCAGTGTCGTGAGCAAGTGGGAGGGGGAGCTCGGGCACTAGTGCGCCGATGACCGATCAGCCGGTCGCGTAAACAGCCACCGATGGCATAGGCGGGAATACCCTGCCGCGCGGCCTAAGCGGCCACCGCCTGGAACAGTGGCTTGTCCACCACGCCGTCCGACGGGCAGGTTCCACGGTGCATCGGTTGGCGGTGTGTGTGGTCGGGAAGGGCGGCATAAGTTGGCCCTCTGTCAACTTGGAACGATCTTCACAGAGACCTCCTCCGCGCACCTGAAGTGCTGCTTGGGACAGGCCTTATGCCCATGCAACCCGCACGGCCGGCAATCCAGTTCCCCCGCGGTCTCCGCCACCCGTCCGTTCGCGCGCAGCGGCCCAAAACCGAAGGCGGGCACCGTGCTGCAGAAGATCGCGGTCACGGGCGCGGACATGGCGCTGGCGATGTGCAGGGGCGCGCTATCGTTCACGTAGTTCATGGCAGCACCTTCCATCAAGGCTGCGCTTTCCAGCAGGCGCAGGTCCTTGGTGAGGTCCACGCCCCGGCCGCTGCCCGCGATGATGCGTTGGGCCAACCCGGTATCACCTGGTGCGCCGATGATGAAGACCTGCTGTTCGCTCGGCAAGGCCTTCACCAGGTCGATCCACTTGTGCTCCGGCCATTGTTTGGTGAACCAGACCGAGGCGGGCGCGATGCACACGTAGGACATCCGCTCATGCTGCCATGTTTTCGTGGGTTCAAGTGGTCCAACGCTTGACGATGCGCGCGAGCGCAGGACCCCGTCAACCTTGGCCTTGTCTTCCGCTGTGGGATGGAGCCGGGGCATGGGCCGCTGGTCGTCCGTGAGGTGCTCGATCAGCGCATTGAGGCGATCCACCTCGTGCCGCCCATCCCCGATGATATGCTTCACGGTGCGGGTGAAGATGACGCTCAGTGGGTTCTTGTCGTAGCCCACCTTTTCCTTGCCGCGTGCCATCACGGTCATCAACCCCGTGCTGAAGAAGCGCTGGCAGTTGATGATGTGGTCGTATTCGGTCTTGCGTAGTTGGCTGATCAGGGCGAAGAGGTTCTTGTTCTTGCTTCCGCGTTTATCCCAGATGTAGAGCCGGTTCAGGAAGGGGTGGCCCGTGAACAGCCCGTCGTTCCCCTTGCGCACCACCAGGTCAATGGCGGCATCCGGGTGGTGGGCATGGAGCTTCTCGAGGATGCTCGTCACCAGCACGGCATCGCCCAGGAAGGCGGTCTGGATGACGAGGAACTGTTTCATACCGCGACGTTGTGCTCGCGCAACGCGTCGTTGAGGCTGGTCTTCCTGTCGGTGCTCTCCTTGCGTTGGCCGATGATGAGCGCGCAGGGAACGCCGTATTCACCGGCCGGGAATTGCTTCGGTACGGTGCCGGGGATCACCACCGAGCGGGGCGGTACGTACCCGCGCATCTCCTTGGGCTCGGGGCCGGTGACATCGATGATGCGGGTGCTGGCGGTGAGCACCACGTTGGCGCCAAGCACGGCCTCCCTGCCCACGCGCACGCCTTCCACCACGATCGCGCGCGAGCCGATGAAGCAGCCGTCCTCGATGATCACGGGCGCCGCCTGCACGGGCTCCAGCACACCGCCGATGCCCACGCCACCGCTCAGGTGCACGCCCTTGCCGATCTGCGCGCAGCTGCCCACGGTGGCCCATGTGTCCACCATGGTCCCCTCATCCACATAAGCACCGATGTTCACGTAGCTCGGCATCAGGATCACGCCCGGTGCCAGGTAACTGCCGTGGCGTGCGATGGCGTGCGGCACCACGCGCACGCCGAGTTGGGCGTAGTGTTTCTTCAAGGGGATCTTGTCATGGAATTCCAGGGGACCCACCTCGAAGGTGTGCATCTGCTTGATGGGGAAGTACATCAACACCGCCTTTTTCACCCATTCGTTCACCTGCCATCCCTCGCCGTTCGGGCCGGCCACCCGCAGTTCTCCGCGGTCCAGCCGCTCGATCACCCCTTCGATGGCAAGCACCACCTCCCCGTCGCGCAGCATGCTGCGGTCGTTCCACGCCTTTTCGATCAGTTCATGCATGCTGCAAAGAT
>CAZLGY010000003.1:0-9295 GCA_964559165.1 uncultured Chryseobacterium sp. | reverse complement strand
TCGCCACCGCACTGGACACGGTGCCAACGGACGCTTTGTTCGCCTATCTGAAGGCCTACGTGGCACGCGAGCAGGTGGACGGTTTCGTGGTGGGGCTGCCCATGAACCTCGACGGACGCCCAACGGACGCGACCCCGCACGTGCTTGAGTTCGTTGGCCATTTGCGGAGAGCGTTCGCGGGAAAATGGGTGGTAACGGTGGATGAGCGCTTCACCAGCCGCATGGCGCAACAAACCCTGGTGGCCAGCGGCAAGGGGCGGATGGCGCGGCGAGAGAAGGGCCAGCTGGACCGCATCAGTGCCACGATCCTGCTGCAAGGGTGGTTGGAGGGGCACCAGGGCTGAACTGCAGCAGCGGCAGGCACACCGTACACCCTTACCTTTGCGGTCGTTCCCATGATACTCCCCATCCGTGCGTATGGCGATCCGGTCCTGAAGAGGGTCGCCAAGGACATCGAACCCGGGCACCCAGGGTTGCAGCAGCTCATCGCCGATATGTTCGAAACGATGTACGAGGCGAACGGGGTGGGCCTCGCGGCTCCCCAGATCGGCCAGAGCATCCGCCTGTTCGTGGTGGACGCCTCGCCGTTCGCGGAGGATGAGGATGGAAAACCCACCGAGGAGGCCCACCTGAAGGACTTCAAGAAGGCGTTCATCAACCCGTACATCGTGGATGAAGAGGGCGAGGAGTGGGGCTTCGAAGAAGGTTGTCTGAGCATTCCCGGCATCCGCGAGGAGGTCTACCGCGCTGAACGCATCGTTCTCCATTACCAGGACGAGCATTTCAAGGAGCATGAGGAGGAGTTCAGCGGCTTTGCAGCCCGGGTGATCCAGCACGAGCACGACCACCTGGACGGAGTGCTGTTCACCGATCACCTGGCCCCCCTTCGCCAGCGACTGCTGCAAGGCAGGTTGCGCGATATCGGCCGCGGCAAATGCGATGCCCGCTACAAGATGCGTTTCCCTGTCACCAAATGATGGCTACGATGCGTAAACTATTTGCCCTGGCAGCCGGTGCGATGCTGGTCGCCTGCGGTTCCGATGCCCCGGTGGATGAGAGCGCCTCCAAAGCCGCCGGTATGCGCTCCCGCATACAACAGATGGAGGATTCGCTGTTCAACAGCGGTCTCTTCGACCAGCGCAACGCCCAGGCCCTGCTGGATGTCTACAAGGCCTATGCCACCGCCCTGCCCCTGGACAGCCTTGCTCCAGAGTACCTGTTCCGTGCGGCAGGTGTGGCGCGTAGCATGAGGGACCCCCAACAGAGCATCTTCCTCTATGACCGCATCATCCGTGACTATCCGTCGTGGAACAAGCTGGCGGATACCTACTACCTGAAGGCGTTCGTGATCGACGCGGACCTGGACCGCCTGGGCGAGGCCGAGGCCGCATACATGGAGCTCATCCGGAGTTTCCCCGACCATGCGTATGCCAGCCAGGCCCGGCAGGCCATCGAGAACCTCAAGTACACCGATGAGGAGCTCATCGCCCGGTTCAAGGCCATGGAGGTCGATAGCAACGCGACCGCCGGTCAATGAACGGGTCCGGGCCGCTCCGATCGGCCCTGGCCGTTGCGTTGGATGCGGAGGAGTATCATTCCAGGTTTGAACAGGTGGTGGCAGAAGGGGGCACTTCCGGTGCCGATCGTTCCGAACACCTGGTCGCGTATACCAAGCTGAACCTTGCCCGCGCACGTCGCTGGAACGCACGCATGCAGTTGCTGCCCGAACTGCGGTCAGGCCTCCCCATCCGCTCGCCACAGACCTGGCTGGTGCTCACCGAATACTGGTGTGGCGATGCGGCACAATGCTGTCCCGCCATGGTGCACCTTGCCGCCCGCACCCCGGGGCTTCAGGTGCGCTTCGTGTTCCGCGACGAACATCCGGAGCTGATGGACCTTCACCTTACCCGTGATGCGCGCAGCATCCCGAAGTTGCTGGCCATTGACGACGCATCCGGCGCCGAACTCTTCACCTGGGGACCACGACCCGCCGAGGCGCAGGCCGTTGTGGACGGGTTCCTCACCGCTCCCCGGGAGGTGCGCGACACCGTGGCGATGAAGGAGGCCCTTCATGCCTGGTATGCGAAGGATGGATGTGCAGCGGTGCAGCGCGAGTTGCTTGCGCTTTGTGCGGCCGCTATGCCTTGATAAGCTCGATCGCCCGTTCGTTCAGTACCACCCGGCCCTGGCCCGCGATACCCACCGCACGCCCTGCGAAGCGTTGACCAAGGAAGGGTGTGTTGTGCGATCGGCTCACCAGGTCGGGTTCCTCACAGGTCCAGTTCACCTCGGGGTCGAAGAGGGTGATCTCTGCCTTCGATCCCTCTGCGATGTGCGGGACGGGCAGGCCCAGCACCGCCCGTGGTCCATGGCACAGCCGTTCGATCAGACGCCGCAGGCTCATTCGTCCCTTCAATGCCGTGTTGGCAACCGCGAACTGGGTCTCCAGGCCGATGATGCCGAACGCCGCCTGCCCGAATTCCACGAGCTTGTGCTCACGATCCTCCGGGCGGTGGTCGCTCACGATGGCATCAATGGTGCCGTCCTTCACCGCTTCGCGCAGTGCATCGATGTGACGGCCGCTGCGCAAAGGTGGGAGCACCTTGTAGAACGTTTCAAATCCGCGCAGGCAGCCATCATCCAGCAAAAGGTTGTAGGCCGCCACGCTTGCCGTGATGCGCAGGCCCCTGGCCTTGGCGGAACGCACCAGTTCAACGCTTTCCGCAGTGCTGATGGTGGCGGCATGCAGATGGCCACCTGCATATTCCAGCAGGCTGATGTCGCGTTGCAGCGCGATCGCCTCCGCCATGGCGGGAAGACCCTTCAGGCCCAGCCGCGCGCTCATGGCCCCCTCATGCATCTGTCCGCCATGGCTCAGGTGGGGGTCGGCCGGATGTACCATGAGCGGTGGTGCACTCCCGGGCAGCCCCTGCGAATACTGCAACGCCAGCAGCATCAGGCGGCTGTTCCGCAGGCTATGCTTGTCGTCGGTGAAGCCCACCGCACCTGCTTCGCGCTGGTCGTGCAGTTCGGCGAGTTGTTCCCCCTTGGTCCCCTGGGTGATGGCACCAAGCGGTAAAAGCTGCACGGCATGACCGGTCGCCCGATGGAGCAGGTGTGTGATGCCCGGACGTCCATCGATGGCCGGTCGCGTGGAAGGCAGCACGGCCACCGCAGTGAAGCCTCCGCTGGCTGCGGCGTCGAGACCGTTCCACACCCCTTGCTTCCATTCCTCGCCGGGCTCGCGGAAGTGCGCGCGCAGGTCCACCCACCCGGGGCTCACGTGCAGGTGTTCGCCCTTGACCACACGCGCTTCACCCTTGGGGATGCGTCCACCGATCCTGGTGATGGTGCCCTCCGCGATGAGGATGTCGGTGTGTGCATCGTGGTGCGGCCCGCCCGGGTCGATCACCTTCACGTGTTGAAGCAGTACCTGGCTCATCGGAGGAAGCGTATCAGAAGGACCTCGGCAACAAGGAAGAGCAGGGCCAACGCCACGAACCACTTCCAAAGCTTGCGATCCTGGTCAAGTCCGGCCAAACGTAGCGAAAGATCGTCCCCGGCCTCGAATACCTTGAAGTTGCTCAAACCGCGCCGCTCGATCGCCGCTGTCAACTCCTCCACCGCCATGGCCCGCAGGTCGCTCTCGCGTCGGTCCAGGTCCAATGCCAATGCCAGCACCGTATCCCCGTCAAAGGTCACCGCATAGGGCCCGTCCGGAAGGTCTTCATCATGTAGGGCCAGGTAGGCGCTGCCATTCACCCTTCGCAGCTCTGGTACGATGTCCACGCCCCCCGGTCCACGCAGGTGTGGCACGCGGTCTCCAGGCGGCTCAGGTCCGTACAGGGGTAGCAGTACCGCTGTGTTGGTGTGGTGGTAGAGCGGGGGCGATGGACGGCTGAGCTCGGCCATGCGCAACAGCGTGGCAGCAAAGAGCCCGTGGCGTGTGAAATTGCCGGAACGTTCGGCCAGGGGTGCGGCGCATACGAACAGGTTGCCGCGCTCGACCATCCGCGAAACAAGGAACGGACGCCCATCCTGCATACGCAGCAGTGCATCGGTGCCCGGTGCTGTGCGCAGGTCCCACCGCTCCCGCCCTTGGGGCAGGTCCACGTTGCGCGGCATGTTACTGAAGATGTCGCGGTAGAAGGGCTTCTCCAGGTCGATGCGGTCCACTTTCCGCAGCGCCGTATCGCCATCCGGGGTGGCGCTCATCCATCCCCGTGCCAGCAGCTCACGATAACCCACGGCGGTGCCTTCGCGCGGGGGGAAGACCGCCACCGAGGCACCGGTCCTCAGGGCGTCGCTGAGGTCCTGCACCAACCCGCTGCTTACGTCCGGCAACGCGTTCAGCACGATCAGGTCCTGCCCCTTGAGCTGCGAACGGTCAACGGCACGCAGGTCCATGCGGCTGAAGCGGTGGGTGCTGTCCGCTGTCGTTCCGCTGGCGGTGAACACCCGCTCGATGTCCGCGTCGCTCGTGGCGTCCGCACCGCCGATCAACAGGACCCGGATGGACTCCTGCACGCGGTAGGCGATGCAGAGGCGGTCATCGAAGCGCACCGGCGCGTCGTCCAGCTCGATGGTGCCCCATTGGTCGCCCGTGGAGCCACTGATGAAGTGCAGTGTGCTGTCGATGGTGCGTCCACCTGCGATGCTGAAGGTGGTCATCGCCCGTTGTTCGCCGTTCACCGTGAGGCGCAGGGGCACGTTCACCAGTTCCTGTTCGCCGCGGTTGCTGATGCGTACTGTGAGCGACTCACGCTGTCCCACCCGACGCACCGGCCCCTGGAACCAGGCCGAGTCGATGCTGAGGTTCACCGCGGCCTGCGTGGGTATCGGCACGATGATATGCTCCACCGCGCTGTCAGCGGTCCATGCCTCCACGTCGGTGATGGTCCGTTGGAGGTCGGTGATCAGGTACGCGCGCTTCACCGGGGCTTCGCCCGCATGCAGCGCTTCGCGTTGCCGGGCCATCACCTGGGACAGCGGTCGCGTGTTGGGCCCCGTGCTCACGCGGGAGGCGCTCTCCAGGGCCTCGTCGCGGTCCACCAGCAACTGCTCGCGGCCCTGGAACCTGCCCGTCAATACCTGGTAGCGCGTACTCGGTGCGCCTTGTGTGATGATCGAGCGTGCCGCCGCGCGAGCGGCATCCAGCGCGCGCCCCTCACTTCCCAAGGCATCCATGCTGTGGCTGTCATCCACGTAGATGCTCACCACCTGCTCGCCGGCGATGGCGGCGCTGCCCGGCAGGAAGGGTCGCGCGAAGGCCAGCACCAGGCAGGCGAGGGCAAGGATACGCGCAAGCAGCACCAGCCAATGTTGCACCTTGCGCCGGGCACGGGTCTGCTGGGTGACCTCCGCCAGCAGGTGCACGTTCGGGAAATCGATCCGCTTGAACCGCCGCAGCTGGAAGAGGTGGATGAGCACCGGTATCGCCAGGGCGCTGAGGGCCCATAGGAATGCCGGGTTCGCGAAGGACATCGGTGCGAAGATAGCGCTCGCCCCGGCGAGCGGGGCAACGCTGAAAGGGCCACCGGATGACGGCTTCAGCCAACACGTTCCACGCCGATGCCGAACAGCGCGATGTCATACTTCACAGGGTCCTTGGGGTCGAACCGGCGCAGGGCGGCGGTGAGCTCCTCCACCGCTTTCCAATCGTCCTGCGGGCGCCGCAGCAGCCTGAGTTCGCGGGCCACACGACCGGTGTGAACGTCGAGCGGTACCATCAGGTCGGCCGGTGTGATGCGTGTCCAGAGGCCAAGGTCCACGCCACGGTCGGCCGGGCGTACCATCCACCGCAGGAACATGTTGATGCGCTTGGCATTGCTGCCCTTCGCCGGGTCGGCCACATGCTTCTCCGTGCGCTGCTGGTGGCTGGGTTCGAAGAAGCGTTGCTTGAAGCGGTGGATGGCCAGTGCCATGGGCCCGGGCGAACCATCGGCAAGGAAGGCATCCTCCAGCCCGCCGTAGGTGGTGTACACATGCCGCAGGCCCCGCACGAAGTGCCGCAGGTCGGTGTCGTTGAAGGTGCGATGCACGAAGCCGCTCGTTCGACGCAGGTCGGTGGGGGATGCCTGCATCACGAACTCGTGCGGGGCACCATCCATGAGACCGGCAAGCTTGCGGGCATTGGCGATGATGGTCTTCCGCTGTCCCCACGCAATGGTGGCCGTAAGGAACCCGACCACTTCCGCATCGGCCCTGCTGGCGAAGGCGTGGGGCAGCTGGATGGGGTCGTCGGTGATGAAGCCGGGACATGCATACCGGTCATAGGCGGCATCCAGGAGCTCCTTGAGCTCGGCCCGGTCCCCATGCAGTGTGGTGCCGTTCATTCACACGGGGCGTGTGGGAGGTGGAAGCACCTCGCGGAGCGTTGACGCCATGCGCAGATACCCCTTTGCGTTCAGGTGGAGGCCATCGAAGGTGAGCGCAGGGTCGATGAGGCCATCCTTCCGCAATGCGCTGTCAAGGTCCACGAAGCGGACCCCACGGCTGCGGCACAGGGTCGCGAGGTCCTTGTTCATGGGGTCGATGCCGTCCTGCACCGCCGGCATGGCGTTCGGGGGGATGGAAAGCACGAAGAGTTCGACACCCGCGCTGCGGCAATCATCCACAATGGCTGCCAGGTCGCTCATCGTTTCATCCGGGGGGCGTTCCATGAAGATGTCGTTCACCCCCGCCAGCAGGACGATCGCGCGTGGACGTGCAGCAAGCACGGCAGGCAACCGCGAATGCACGTCCGCAGCGGTCTCACCGCTGATGCCACGGTTCACGACGCGATGGCCTTCGAGCAGGTCCTGGTGGGGGAAATACTCCAGGTGGCTGTCGCCCAGCAGCACAATGGCATCTTTCCGGATGGTCACCAACGTGAACAGGTCCTCCCTGGCTTCGGTCCGGGTCTGTTGAACGATATCCGGCAGCACGCCCCGGTCCCTTCCTCGCAGCGCCTTGTAAACCACCCAGGCGTTCAGTCCCAGCGAACCGGCCAGCGCTGCGATGAGCACATGTGTGCGGCTGATCGACATCGGTGGCTGCTGTGCGCGGCGTGCCTCACTGACCGAACATGGAGAACGAGCTCATGTCCTGGATGCTGTAGCCCGCGGTGGAGAACAGTGCGTCGTTCACCTTCCCCTGCACCACATCCCGTGTATACATCACCACCTTCTCCTTGCCGTCCGCGCTGTTCCACGTGTTCTCCATCATCAGTCCACCCATTCCACCGCGCTGCCAGCCTTCCGTTCCCTTGCCACCCAGCATCTCGTTCAGCACGGTCATCATGTCCCACTTCACATCCTCCGCCACCCAGGCCTCTCCCCGTCCCTTTACATCGCTGTACGTGTACTTGCGGCAGGTCCGTCCGTCGATCACCTTGGTCTCGCTGGTGCGTTCCACCTTGGCATCCTTCGTGGGACCGCCCTCGTTACCCTCCACGTTCATCTTCATCATTTTCATCTTGATCCCGGACCGCTGCCCCTTGTCGTCCGTCATCAGTGTGTACATCAGCTTGCCCTTCAGGTCGAACACCATCCGTGCCTGGTCCTTGCTTCCGGAATTCGGTTCCATGGCCATGGCATCGGGCTTGAAGGCCATCAACAGGTTCACGGGGCTGTCCTTCTCCTCCTTCCCGCTCTTGTACGTATGCACCTCCATCCGGTAGCTGCCCGTGAACGTGAGCGGTACGAAGGGGTCCTTGTTCTCTTCAATGGTGATCTTCTGCTGGCCGCCTTGTTGCTCCATCGCCTTCCGCATCAGTTCCTCCATGCTTTGCGCAGGGAGGTTCACGGTGGCCAGGAGTCCGAGCAGTGGGAGGATACGGGGTTTCATTTCGTACGGATCGGTGCACCAAAGCTACGTTCGATCGATGGACCTGCGCCAGCGGTCATCCTCACTTGCGCCGGCCAGGTGCCCTATAGCTGGCGGCACGGTCCGCCTTGCCCCGCTGTTCGTGCGCGCTTGCAAGCAGTTCCCGGACGCGCGCGTTCCCCGGTTCGATGGCCAGCGCGCGCTCTCCGTATGCGATGCACGCATCCAATTCGCCGCCACCATGATGGCCCACGGCCAATAGGTGCGGGTGGGGGCCGGCGGCGTGCGCAGGTTGCGGGGGGGGCGTGCCATGGATGAAAGCGCCCGAATGTAGCCCGCCGGGATGAAGGCTGCGTTAACAGCCGCGTCAACGCAGCCTCTGTCCTTGGCAGTTCAGATCACCCCATCCCGCATCACCAGCCGCCGGTCCGCCATCTCCGCCAATTCCTCGTTGTGGGTGACGATCACGAAGGTCTGGCCGAGCTCCGTGCGCAGGTCGAAGAAGAGCTGGTGCAATTCCCTGGCGTGGGCCGAATCCAGGTTGCCGCTGGGTTCGTCGGCCAGCACGACGCTGGGGTTGTTGAAGAGCGCACGCGCCACGGCCACCCGCTGTTGCTCGCCACCGCTCATCTGGTTGGGCTTGTGTACGGCCCTTGCCCCGATGTTCAGGCGCTCCAGCAGTTGCTTCGCCCGTGGCTCGCATTCGGCCATTGCACGACCGCCGATCAGCCCCGGCATCATCACATTCTCCAACGCCGTGAACTCCGGCAGCAGGTGATGGAACTGGAACACGAAGCCGATGTGCCGGTTGCGGAACGCGCTCAAGGCCTTGCTCCCCAGCGTGGTGACCTCCTCACCGTTGATCACGAGCGATCCCGCGTCGGGCCGCTCCAGTGTCCCAAGGATCTGCAGCAGGGTGGTCTTGCCGGCGCCGCTGGCCCCTACAATGCTCACCACCTCGCCCTTGGATACGTGCAGGTCCACGCCTTTCAGCACAGCCAGATCGCCGAAGGTCTTTCGCAGGGAGTGGGCGTTGATCATGGGTTGCAAAGGAAAGGATTAGGAAAGCGTTACGTGTTGGCGCATTGCGTCTAACAGGTTCGCCGACCGGCTGGCCCCGTTAGCCGTCAACCGTCAACCTCTACCACCGGCCCCCCCCCCAACTTCACCAACTGCCAACTAGCCACTACTTTCGCCCCCTCAACGATCCGCCCTACGCCGATGAACCTCCACGAGTACCAAGGCAAAAGCATCCTCGCCCAGCACGGTGTCCGCATCCAGCGCGGCTTCGTCGCCTACAACGCCGATGAGGCCGTCGAACAGGCCAAGCGCCTCGCCGCCGAGACCGGCACCAAGTTCTTCGTCGTGAAGGCCCAGATCCATGCCGGTGGCCGCGGGAAGGGCGGTGGCGTCAAGGTGGCCAAGAACTACGACGAGGTGCGCGAGAAGTCCGACGCCATCATCGGCATGATGCTCAAGAGCCCCCAGA
>CAZLGY010000002.1:50332-54950 GCA_964559165.1 uncultured Chryseobacterium sp. | reverse complement strand
TTGGTACGCCTCCATCACGGAAAAAGGCGGGATGCCAGGCCAGGTTGGTGAGGGGCGGCGCATTGCGCATGCCGAGCCGGCCCTCCACGCCCCTGCTCAACCGCACGGTATCGCTGAAGGCGCGGTCGGGAAAGTGACACGATGCACAGGCAATGGTACCATCGCGGGACAGACGGGCATCGAAGAACAAGGCCTTACCCAAGCGCACGGATGCTTGGGTGAGGGGGGCACCAACGTGATCGGGAAGGGGTGGGCTACCGGGGGGTAGCTGCAGCGCGAACGGCCCGTCCACCTGCCCCGCCGCCATGCGTGGGAGCGGATCCACGTCCCGCCTGCACCCCGCCAGCAGCAGGATGGACCAGATCAGGGCGTGCAACGAGCGCTTCATTCCACTGCCATGCTGAACGTGATGTTCCGCGCCATCTTGAGTGCGAGGTCGGGCACGTTACCATGGTCCACGTTCTCCGTGGCCAGATCGATCACCCCCTCCGCTGAATGGAAGAACCGCTCCACATCCACCGTTACACGCACCTCGGTCGTATCACCGGGCACCACCTGCAGGCCGCCCGGTGGGTCGAACTGCAGTGGCAGGTAGCAGAAGGACCTGCCGGGATGGAAGGCGAACGCGGCCACCAGCGGAGCGGTGCTGGCCGGATCCAGGTCGTAACGCCCCTCGAACATGGCGAAGCGGTAGCCCGTGGACCACGTCCAGTACGTGCCGTTGTTCACGTTCAGCGGATGGCCGGCCGGATACAAGGCCGGGTCCGCTGTGTTCAGCGGGTCAGGCACACCAAGGTGGGCACCGATGCCCGTCCACGAACCGGGCTCAACGGACCAATAATGGCTTACTGGTCCTGTACCAAGGTTCAAATAGACCACATCGGACAGGGGCTTCGCCGCCCCAGCACCCACCAGCTCCAACTCCCCGAGGTACAACTTCAACAATTCCACGGTCACCCGCTGGTCAGCGTTGTTCCTGTATTCCGAGAACATCTGCAACGGCCCACCCTCCCAGACCGGCACCACCGTCAACCGGACCACGCCGGTGGCGACAGGACCCGGACCCTGTGGTTCCGGGACCACTGCATCCTTTCTGCAAGCTACCATCAGGGGCAGCGCAAGAAAGACCCATACCAAGCGTTCCATCCGATGCAGGGGAATGGGATGGGACCCTCCCCATGTACAAATTTACGGTGCAGCGGGGGCCTTCCGGAACGATCGGCCTCAGATATGGCCCTCGTGCCCGATCAACCTAACTTGTGACCGCGATGTTCCACGTTCTGCGCAGTTCCGCTGGGGCGGGTAAGACACACTCCCTGGTCAAGCACTACCTGACGCTTTGCCTTGGTTCGGAAGATCCTGCAGCCTACCGCACGGTCCTGGCCCTCACCTTCACCAACAAGGCCGCCCACGAAATGAAGGAGCGGGCGGTGAAGTATCTCCGGGAACTCGCTGCGAAGAGTGAACCCGACGGCGCGATGCGCGACGTGCTGGACCACCTGCAGCGAACCGCAGGTCTGGCGGACCAGCAGCTCGCGGACAGGGCCGACCGGATGCTCCGTCACATGCTCCACCACTGGAATGACGTAGCGATCAGCACGATCGATGCGTTCACCCAGCGTGTGGTCCGACCGTTCGCACGCGATCTGCGGTTGCACCAGGACCTGCGCATGACCACCGACCAGGATGGTTACCTGCAACAGGCGGTGGAGCGGCTGATCGCACTGGCCGGTGAGGATCCACGGGTAACGGAGATACTGGGACAGGCGTGCCTGCAACTGCTGCACGAGGAGCAACGGTGGGATCCGGAACGACCGCTGGTGCAGTTGAGCCGGGAGCTGATGAATGAACGATCGGTCGCACCGCTTCATCGCATCGCCAGCATGGATAGCGGTGATGTGGCACGCATCAGCAGTGTCCTTCGTGCCGAGGAGAAACGCTTCCGCGAACGGATGCAGGGCTACGGACGCGAAGCCCTTGCGCTGCTGGACAACGCGGGCATCACCGCCCGCGACCTGCACTACGGCCAGAAGGGTATCCACTCCATGTTCCAAAAGCTGGCCGACTTCCGGAACGAACTGGTGACACCCAACCGGTACGCTGATGCCACGCTCACTGAGCAGCGCTGGGCCAGCGAGAACATTACCCCGCAAGGCCGGGCGGCACTGGAAGCCATTATACCCGACCTGGAACGGCTGGCGCGGACCGCCGTCGCCGAACAGGGGTCGGGCTTCCGCGATTTCCTGCTGCGCGGTGCCGTCCTGCGTGAACTGCCGGCCACCTTCGCCTTGCATGAACTGGAGCGCCAGCTGGAAGCGCTGAAGCAGGAGGATGGCGTTGCCTTCTTCAGCGACCTTACCCGCCGCGTGGCCGAGATCGTGGCGCGCGAGCCCGTGCCGTTCATCCACGAGCGCATGGGGGAGCGGTACCAGCACTTCCTCATCGACGAGTTCCAGGACACCTCGCTGCTCCAATGGACCTGCCTTTTGCCACTGATCGACAACGCGCTTTCCAGCGGCGGCAGCGCGCTGCTCGTAGGCGATGCCAAACAGGCCATCTATCGCTGGCGCAACGGTGAGGTGAGGCTCTTCACGGAGCTGCCGCACCTCTTCGGTCGTGGTGAGGATCCGCTCGCGGTGGAACGGGAAGCCACCCTGCTCCGCACCTTCCGACCACTTGACAGGCTCGTGCACAACCGCCGGTCCTCTCCCACCATAATTGCGTTCAACAACGCGCTCTTCGGCGCTCTTGCAGAAGCACTCCCGCCAACCCTTCGCAGCGTGTACGATGCCCACGACCAGCTGCCAGGCGGCGAGCGCCCCGGCATGGTGGAGGTGCGCGTGCTCAATGCGGAGATGAACGGCGACGAACGGTGGGATGAGCTTTTGGCACATGTGGAGGAGGCCCTGCGCAATGCGCTGGAGGATGGGGCCCGCCCGGGCGATGTGGCCATCCTGGTGCGCACCGGCAACCAGGGTGCGCGCGTGGCACAGCACCTGCTATCAAAGGGGTTCGCCGTGCTTTCCCCGGACGGGCTCAAGGTGGCTGCGGACATTCGCGTGGGCATGGTCATCGACGCCCTGCGCGCGCTCTTCTTCCATGACGCCACCGCCGCCGTACGCGTGCTGCAGGCACGCGCTGTAAGCCGGCAGGAGGGCACCTCGATCGTTGATCCGCTGGCAGGCAGGACCTCCGTACCCGATGCCATGAACGAACTCTGTGCCATCACGATGCCACTGCCATTGGCATCATCCCATGACCTGCTGCCTGAACTCCTGCTGCACCTGCATGACACGCTCCTTCCGCTTCAGGATGTACACGGACCGTTCCTGGCATTGTTGGACGAAGCGCATGGATGGAGCAGCGAGCAGGGGGCGGACGTTCCCGGCTTCCTCCAATACTGGGACCGCACCGGTGCATCACGCAGCACCACACCACCGGACGATGGCGGCGCGGTGCACATCATGACCATCCACAAAGCCAAGGGGTTGGAGTTCCCCGTGGTGATCGTGCCCGATGCGAACATGCGGCCCCGTGGAAGAAGCAATGACCGCATCTGGGTGGGAACGGGGGAGGCCGTGCCCGGGCTGGATACCGCACTGGTGGCTTACGTTGCTTCACTGCGAAACGCCGGTGTTCCGGAACTCCAGGTGGAGGAGGAACTCCGGCTGTTGGATGACCTCAACCTGCTCTACGTGGCCTTCACACGACCCGTGGACCGACTGCATGTGTTCGTGCACGGAAATGCGAGCGGCACCATCGTAAGGGGGGTCCGGGACCATATCACCGCCCTTTGCGAAGGTGCCCATTACCTCAGTGGTGACCGATGCACGTTGCAGGGCAGGAGGTCGGCATCCACGGAAGACCACCTTGCCAGACCACCAGCAGCAGCGCTCAGGTACCCACTGGAATTGCGCACAACCCGCGGGCAGCTGGGAGGCCACGCGGTGGAACGCGGCAGGAAGCTGCACGCCGTGATGGCCCGAATTACAGAGGTGGCGCAACTCGCCGATGCCCTGCGTGACGCACAGGAGGCCGGCGAGATCACGGCAGCGGACCGGGAAGCCCTGTTGCCCGAACTGCGTGCAAAGCTCTCCGACCCACGCCTGTCACCCTGGTACGGTGGCACCTCCAACGTGCGCAACGAGGCCACCATCATCGATGCCGATGGCAAGGCCTGGCGACCCGACCGGGTCGTGCTCGACGCTGCTGGCGTGCGTGTGCTTGACCTGAAGACCGGCGCGCCAAGACCCGAGCATAACGACCAGGTGGGACGCTATCTTTCCCTCCTGCAACGCATGGGACACACCCACGTGGAGGGTGCTCTCTACTACATCACACAGGACCAGCTCGTGGACGTGCGGCCATGGAATTGAATTGGACCCAGGCACGCATTGAAGGGCTTTCACCGATGCAGGTGCATGACCTCTTCCGGCTGCGCGTGGATACGTTCGTTGTGGAACAGCAATGTGCATACCCTGAACTGGACGGCAGGGACCCCGAATGCGTGCACCTGTTGGCGACCACCAGGGAAGGAAGGGTCGTGGCGTGCTGCCGGATCGTGCCGCCCGGCGCGGATGGCATGCCACACATTGGAAGGGTGGTGGTGCATCCCGAC
>CAZLGY010000002.1:0-50232 GCA_964559165.1 uncultured Chryseobacterium sp. | reverse complement strand
CCCCAACCAGCGCGCGGGTCGGTGGTGGCGAACACCTGACGCCCCCAGCGATCGAACACCACAAGTTCATACAGACGGGCGCCACGAACGGAGGGAAGCCATGTATCGTTCACACCGTCACCATCGGGCGTGAATGCGGTGGGCACGTATAGCAAATGGTCGCTTACCGTGACCACACGCGAGGTGGTGTCCACACAGCCATGCTCGCTCACCACCGCAAGCAGGATCGTTCGGCGTCCACCGTCCGTGAACTCGTAAGTGTGTTCGGGACCATCCAGCACGACACCCTCCAGCGCATAGGTCCACCCCACCGCATCCTGCGAACCATCGCGGATCACCACTTCGGGATCGAGCAGGCTGACCTCGAGCGGTTCAATGGTAAAGGCGGCCACCGGGACCGGATGGACCACCAACGCCGCGGGGGCCTCAGCGGAACGCTCCGCCACACAACCTGAATCCGTTCGGATGGTCAACGTGGTGAAATACGTGCCGGGCACGTCGAACACACGGCTGAACGCACTATCCTGCGAGACCATCTCCCCGTTGATGCGCCATTCATAGGTCAATGGCGTGCCGGCCGTGGAAGTACTTGCGAACGGCACCTCTCCCATGGCACAGATATCCGGCCCTATCACCAGTGAAGCCTCGGGAGGCGGCAGCACCACCACGGAATCGGTGTAGCTATCGGCACACGCACCGGAACCACCGGACAAGGTGACCGCGTAGGTGCCGGGATCCGCGTACTGCACGGAGAAGGATTGGCCGTTGCCTGCATCCGGTGTGCCGAACGGGCCTGCCTGCCACGCAAAGGAAGCCCCGGGACCGAAAACACCGCTCACAGCGAGTTCCGCCGCCTCGCCGGGACAAACGGCCGGAGGACGTTCGAACCAGATGTCAAGCGGGGCCTGCATATCATAGACCTGGTAGCTGGTGTCAGCACAGGTGCTGCCCGGATTGGCGACCAGCATCACGGTGTAGATACCGGGCTGGGCATAGGTCCATACCGGTTCCTGCAGGTCCGACACATCGGCATCCGTGCCCGGATCACCGAAATCCCAAAGCCACGTATTGCCGTTCACGCTTTCGTTCTCGAACGCCTGCGTAAGCCCGCCGCACAAGGTGGCCTCGCCCTGCTCCGCAACGATGGCCAGCACCTCCGCATCGCACACCACCACCTTGAAGAGGAAGTCGCCACGCGTTACGCCCACCTCAACGCCGTTGCGGTATTCGGACACGCAGACGCCCACGGTATACACGCCCTGCAGGGTGGCGCTCACGGTGAGCAACCCGGTCGACGGATCGATGGAAACGGGCGGGTCTGAATCGATCGGGTCGGTGGCCGAATAGCCCGCACCGAATGTCACTTCGGTGTAGGGAGGTGGCGCCGGGAACGGGGCGGGGTTGGTGGCTGTGCCGCCGGTGTATGGCGCGCACAGGCTGTATACCAGCTCATCGCCATCGGGGTCGGTGGCGCTGAAATCGATGGTCTGGTCGCGCCCGAGACAAAGCGCGATGGCCGGTATGTCTCCGAAGCGCGGCGAACTGTTCTGCGCCAGGGGCGGACCGGGAATGGTAGCCGAACACGTCAACCCCTGCTGGCCCGCCAGGTTGGCCATGGAGGGTGTACGGCAGCAGCGCTGGTAACTGACCGTGTAACCACCTGGTATCGGCGGCAGGTTGAAGACGCGCTGGTATACCGCGGTACGCACGCATACGGTCGGAGGAACGGTGAGGCAGGGATCGTTGAGGTCCACCGGCAACGGCACCTCCCCCGCAAAGGGAACGCTCGCGGAGTTCACCTCCTGACCAGAGGCATTGTAGACCGCCAAGGATGCGGATGCATCGAACCCTGTCCCATTGGCGTTGTCCGGGCCGCAATCACGGTACAGCACCAGGGTGATGCGGTATTGATCACCGCCCAGGTGATCGTAATACATGTTGCCGCCGATGATGTGGGTGGCGTGCAGCAGGCCACCGACCAACATTCCCGGGAACAGCAACAGGGCGCGCATCGTGATGAAAGGACCGTAAAGTAAGCGTAAAGGTTGCCTCGCACCAGACCCCGGCCTACATCGCCAGTGCCACAGCCTCGTAGCAGGCCCACTCGGCAGCGCTCGCGGGTTCGTACGGATGATCCATGGCGAGCATTTCCCGGATGCGGAGGAGTTCGGGGTAAACCGTGGCCTCCACATCATACCGCAGCCAGCGCGCGCCCATCCGCTGCAGTTCGGTGAACCGATGCGGCGAGTGGATGGCGTAATAGCGTTCGCTTCCGACCATCTTGCGGAATTGTGGCCAGATGTCCCGCTCCCCCGAAGTATCTTCCCCGCTCCGTTCCATGAACACTTTCCTGCAACGCACGGCACGCGCCATCATCGACCGCCACGGAGATGACCTGCAACAGGTCGCCATCGTGGTGCCCGGACAGCGGGCTGCTGCACACCTGCAAAAGTACCTCGCGGAGGTCATCGGCAGACCGTTCTGGGCACCGGTCATGCTCGACATGGGCCGCTTCCTTTCCGCAGTGGCAGGGGCCCGGCAGGCCACCCAGGCTGAACTGCTGCTGACATTGCACCGGCTTCACGGGACCCTTGACACGTCGGGCACGAACGACCTGACCGAATTCCTGCAATGGGCACCCACCACGTTGCGTGACATGAGCGAGGTGGACCACCACTTGATCGACCTGGACGAGCTGTACAGGGACCTCCGCTCCTTCGCCGAGATCGACCAATGGAGCCTGGCCCTGGGCGAGGAGCTCAGCGAAGGACAGCAGCTCGCGGTTTCCCTGTGGAACCGGAGCGGCGAACTGCATCGCCTGCTGCACGCGCAGATGGCAGCGGACCGCAAGGGCACCAGCGGGTGGATCGCCCGCGAGGCCGCCCTGCGCGCAGCAGGCACCGACCTGCCTTGGACAGCGGTCTGGTGCGTTGGTGCCAATGCCCTGGAACCTGCAGCCACCGCCGTGCTCCGCGCCTTCGACCGCCGTAACATGCTGCATCTGGCATGGGACCTGGACAGGTACTATCTGGACAACAATGAACAAGAGGCAGGACGCTTCATCCGCCGGTCCATCGAGGCCCTTGGCGCAGGCGCCGTGCCACCGGTGGACCTGTTCAGGGAAAAGGAACGCACCATTAGTTCCGTGGTGGTGCCCGATGCCCGCTCCCAGGCGCAGCATGCGGCCAACTGGTTGAACGCACTTGCCCAGGATGAACGGCCGAACGTGCTCGTGCTGCTGGCCGATGAGAGCCTGCTTCCATCGCTGGTGGCTTCGCTGCCTGCCACCTGCGGGCCGATCAATATCTCGGCTGGCCTGCCATGGGTGAACTGGCCTCTAAAGGGGCTCCTGGACCTGTTCATCGCCTTGTTCGAAGCACGACAGCGCACCGGCGCCCTGCCCACCGGAATACTGCAGGCATACCTGCTACACCCTTTGATCGCACGTGGTGAGACCGACCTGCAAGGCGCGGCAGCCCTGCGAAGGATCCAGCGGTCCACGCTGTCAGTGGAGCTTGTGCAGGAACATCTTGGAGGGGCACCACTGTCCGCCACCCTGCTCACAGGCCTGGCACAGGAAGCACTGCAGCCTGCGGTGAATGCGTTCCTTGGGGCGTTCGCAGCGCTGCACGGCGAGGACCCACAGGTGCTGGAACAGGTGCTGCGGACCACCGATGCTTGGAACAGGCTGTGCACGCAGGTCTCCGATGCGGGGCTGTCCGTGGACCGGGAGCTCATGCACCGTGACGTACGGGACCGCCTGATGAACATGGAGCCCATCGGCTACGCAGGGGATGCGGCGCTCGGGATCCAGGTGATGGGACTGTTGGAGACCCGGGCACTGAGCCCTGAACGGGTGCTTGTGGTAGGGGCGAACGAAGGGCACCTGCCGCGTAGCGGGGGGCAGCAGAGCTTCATCCCCCATGACCTGCGCAGGGCTTTGGGCCTACCCCTTCCCAACGACAGCGCATCGGTGCAGGCTTACCACTTCCAACGGTTGGTGCAGGGCACCCGGGAGCTGGTGCTGATCGGGCATGCCGGTGGAGGCCCGGAACCGGCAGAGCCCACCCGCTTCATCGCCCAATGGGAACATGAGCTGGTCCCCATCAGCCGGACACGCATCGAACATGGAACGGTCGTGGCCAAGCCCAGCCCGGCGATCCGGGGTTCCGTCCACATCGAACGTGCACCGTGGATCGCTCAGGAACTGGAGCGGATGGGCGCCAAGGGCATTTCACCGTCCACCCTGTCCATCTGGCTGCGCTGCCCGATGGACCTCTTCTTCCGACGTGTGATGCGCGTGCGGGAACCCGATGACTACAGCCCGCGGCTCGAAAGCAGGGTGCTCGGTAGTGCCGTTCACGAAGTGCTGCGCAAGTCCGTCGAACCCCACCTCGGCACGGTCTTGAGGCCGGCGGACCTGGATGGCTGGCGCCAGGGCCTCGCGCAGCGCCTGGCAGCCGAGGTGGCCACCGAGCTCAAGGATGCCGCCCTGGACCGCGGCCATCACATGTTGAGCCTTGCCATGGCGGAAGAGGCCCTGGACCGTTACCTCCGCAGCGAGGCTGCACGCATCGCGGCAGGCGCCACGATCACCCCGCTGTCCGTGGAACTCGATGTGGAACAGGTGCTGCCCAATGGGTTCCGCATCGTGGGTCGCTGCGATCGCGTGGACCTGCGCGATGGGTTGGTGCACATCCTGGACCTGAAGACCGGGAACGTGCGACCGGAGCAGGTGAAGTTGCGCTCATTGGATCGCAGCGACCTGAAGGCGGGGCACGGTTATGCGCTCCAACTGCTCACCTATGCGTGGGCCTACATGCATCGCCACCCTGATGTGCAGGCCGTGCACACCGGCCTCATCCCCTTGCAGCAGCCCTCCAACGCGGAGGGCATATGGCTCAGCGTGAACGGCGAAGAGAACATCACACGGGACATGCTCGGCCAGGTCACTGAACTCCTGTGCACCCTTACCGAAGAGATCGTGCGCGGCACGGCGCCGTTCGCGCATGACCCGGCGAGCGAATACTGCGCCTGCTGCCTGGCGTGAGCCTCCCAACAACGACAGCGGGCACCATGGAAGGTGCCCGCCGCAGTTGGATATGATCACAGGATCACTTGTACACGATCTTGTGGGTGCTCGTGCTCTCGCCGCGCTTCAGGCGAAGGTAATACACGCCCGTGCTCTGGGTGGTGATGTCCATCTCCTTGCGGTAGGTGCCTTCAAAACCCTTCAAGGTTTCCGTGAACACGGACTGGCCGAGGGAGTTCACCACCTCCACGGTGACGTCGGTCGCGGTACGGGTGGTGAAACCGAACGCGAAAAGACCATTGTTGGGATTGGGTTGAACGAGCACGCCTCCATCCTCTTCGGCACTGGCAAGGGACTTGTAGATGTTACCCGACCTGTCGGCACCGCCGAGCGCGAGGTAATAGTCCGCATTGTTCTTCACCTCGGAGGTCCAGGCGTCGTTCGCGATCTCGAAATCGGCCTTGCCGTTCACGGGGATGCTGGCCACCAGGTATTCCTTGCCGGCCTCCCAACGGGCGCCCGCGCTGGCGATCGGGCTCATGCCGAAGCCGGCGTACACTTGGTAGCGCTGCGAGCCCACCTCCCTCACCGCACCGGAACGCATGGTGGGCAGGTATTGGGCGGCAGCACCCTCCTGCGCCAGTGCGCCAAGGGTGGCCCCCCCACTACCATCCCAGCGGACAGCGAACACCAGGGACGATACGATCCCGTCGAAATCAGCAGAAGGCCGCAGGTACACATCGAGCTGGTCACCATTGCGGTACATGCCGATATCCACCGGGGACTGGGCCAGGATGCTGGCAGGGAACGAGGCGGCGAGCAGGACGGATGCGAAAAGGGTTTTCATGGGCTGCATATGATCCGGCCCATTCCGGACCGATGAAGGCGCAAGGTATAACGATCGCGGGCGGAATGCAAGCCACCAGGACGGCGGGACCGGAAACCGAACAGGGGCCCCGGACGGGACCCCTGCGCGGTAACCTGCAAGGAATTTGGAACCAGTCAAGACCCGGAAGAAGGCCTTGCTGATGAGAAGACGCAGGTGGCCGGAAAGGGTTGCCTCGAGGAAGTGGTGTTCAGGGGGTGAAGCGATACCCCACCCCGCGCACCGACCGGAAATGAGCGGGTTCCCGGGGGTCGCGCTCAAAGTACTTCCGGAAGGAAACGATGAAATTATCCACCGTGCGGGTGGTCGGGAACACATTGTAGCCCCAGACCTTCTGCAGGATCTCCTCCCGCGACACCACCTCGCCGGCGCGGTCCACCAACAGGCGCAGAAGCATGGCCTCGCGCTGGCTCAAGGCGTGCTCATGCCCCTCCCACGTGCGCGCACTGAACGCCTGGAAATCGATGGTGTTCCCGGCGAACTCGAACCGTGTGATGAGCGCCGGGGCCACCGCCTGGGAGGAACGGGCCAGCAGGTTGCGTATGCGGAGCAGAAGCTCCTCCAGTTCGAACGGCTTGCCCAGGTGATCATCCCCCACACGCAGGCCCCTGATCCGGTCCATGGGCGCGGTCCTTGCCGTGAGGAAGAGGACCGGAACGCTGTTGCCCTCCAGGCGCACCGTCTCCACCACGGAATAGCCATCCAATCCGGGCAGCATCACATCCATCACCGCCAGGTCGAAGCGCGCACCCCGCAGCCGGTCCAACGCATCGGGACCTGTGACCGCCGTGGTCACGGCATACCCCTCCAGCTCCAGGTTCAGCTTCAACGTGGAGCGCAGGGCCTCTTCGTCCTCGACCAGAAGGATGCGCTTGGGACCATCGATCGGCTCCATGAGCGCAAAGATGGGCAGGTTACCTTTGCCACAATGCTTTTTACACAGGACCAGGCCGTACAGGCCAATGAATGGCGCCGCAATACGCTGGTGGAGCACCTGGGCATCACCTACCATGTCGACGGTGAGGGTCGGTTCTGTGCGACCATGCCGGTGGAGGCGCGGACCCACCAGCCCATGGGCCTGCTTCATGGAGGTGCCACTGCGGCGCTGGCGGAATCCCTTGGCAGCATGGCCTCCGCCCTGCTCATTGATGTATCCAGCCAAGCGGTGGTCGGTATCGAAGTGAGCGCCAACCACCTTCGTGGCGTGCGTGAAGGGTCCGTCACCGCGGTGGGCGAATTGGTGCACCACGGGCGGAGCACGCATGTCTGGGACATCCGCGTTTACGACGAGGAGCAACGTGCAGTGGCTGTTTGCCGGCTGACCAACCTGGTGATCGAGCGGCGGTGAGCCTCGCTGAACGCATCAACTCACTCGTGGCGGGCAACCTTGTGTTCGCAGCCTTCCGGCTGCCCGGCGAACGACCACGTGCGTTCATCCAGGACGGGGTGTCCCTGCATCAACCGCACCACCACCGACGTGCATGGTGGATGGCTCCCTTCGAGGCCGGTCCGGATGCATTGCGGGCCATCGTTCCCGACCTTGATGTCATGCTCGACGCGGAGTTGCCACCCCTTCCGCCCGGGCGACCGCTCCCCCCCACCAACGGCGGGCCCGGACTTGATCGTGCCGGCTACGCAAGGGCGGTGGAACAAGCGGTTGCGCTGATCCGGAGCGGGACACTGGAAAAGGTGGTGCTTGCCCGTACCATGCAGCACGCCTTGCATCAGCGCCAATGGGGAGATCTCTTCGCCCTGGCCACCGAACGGCTGCCGAACGCCTGCGTAGCCCTGGTCCGAACGCACGCGTACGGAACCTGGCTGGGTGCCTCGCCCGAGCGGTTGCTGAGCCTTCGGGACCACCGCGTGGAGGTGGATGCACTGGCCGGCACAATGCCTGCGGAAGCTGCACCAGAGGCGGTGAACTGGGGTGCCAAGGAGATCGCGGAGCAGCGGTGGGTCACACGGATGGTGGAGGGAACCTTGCGGTCCGCAGGTGTGCAGGATGTTCGCGTGCAGGGGCCCACGGTCCGATACGCAGGCCCCGTGGCACACCTGCATAGCGTGGTCAGCGGATCCGTGGCCGCATCGGATGTCCGATCGCTGGCACTGGCCCTGCATCCCACGCCGGCGGTGGGTGGCACACCACGGGCACAGGCACTTGCTGCCATCGCGGCCAGCGAACCCCGTCCGCGCGGTCCGTACGCTGGATTCTGGGGCCTGCACGGACCCGATCGCACGGAGCTGTTCGTGAACATCCGGAGCATGGAGCTGTTCCAGCAACAAGCCCTGCTGCATGTGGGTGCGGGCATCACTGCGGGGTCCGTGCCGGAACGGGAGTGTGTGGAGGTGGAGCGGAAGGCCTCCACATGGACCACCCTGATCGACGCGGTCGGCAGCGCAGGGTAACTTCGCCCCCTTGATGAACACCAGCGATCACTTCACGGCGGCAGAACTGGCAAGACTATGCGCAGCGAAGGGGATCCGGCATGCGGTGATCAGCCCTGGCTCCCGCAGCGCTCCGCTCGTGATCGCGTTCCGGGCACAGACCGACATCGCTTGCGTTCAGGTGATCGATGAACGCAGCGCAGGGTTCGTCGCCTTGGGCATGGCCCAGCAACTGCAGGCACCGGTGGTGCTCATCTGCACCAGCGGCAGCGCCGTACTCAACTATGGCCCGGCCATTGCGGAGGCCTATTACCAGCGGATCCCGCTGCTGGTGGTGACGGCGGACAGGCCGGAGGAGTGGGTGGACCAGGGTGAAGGGCAGGCGATCCGTCAACGCAATGTCCTGGCCCTGCACATGCGCAACTCGTTGCACCTGCCACGCCGCTGCGACGACGACCTCGGCAGGTGGCATGCTGGCAGGCTCATCAACGAGGCCATCAATTCAACCCTGGTACCGGTGCCAGGACCGGTGCACCTCAATGTACCGTTCGACGAACCCTTGTATGGCCGGGCCGCCGCTCAGGACCAGCCGACACGAACCATCAACCAGGTCCTCACCGAGTCCTTCATCCTGCCGGAACAGGCCCGTTGGCTCATCCACCAGTTGTCCATGGCGCGGCGCGTCATGATCCTTGCCGGACAGGGTGTATGGAGCCCGGGAATGAACCAACAGCTCGCGGACCTCGCGCAGCTGCCGCAGTGCGTGGTGCTCACCGAAAGCACGTCAAACCTGCACCATCCGTCCTTCATCGCACACATCGACCGGGTGTTGCCCGCCATTCCAATATCTGGCCACACTGGCGATGGCAAGGCCGGCGCCGACACGTTCGCACCGGACCTGCTCATCACCTTTGGGGGTGCTGTTGTCAGCAAACGCATCAAGGGACTGCTCCGGCAGTGGCGTCCCGCACAGCATTGGCACGTGGACGGCGGACAGCGACACCACGACACCTACCAGGCGCTGAGCCACGACATCGCCGTGGATCCCGAGGTGTTCTTTGCACAACTGGCCGCCCACGTGAAGCCCAACGAGAGCGTCTATGGCGCTGCATGGGAGCATATCGACCGGCACACGACCATGCTGCACCACCAGTATGTGGCCGATGCGCCATGGAGCGACCTCACGGCGCTCGCCCGTGTGATGGAGCGGATACCCCCGGGCAGTGTGGTACACCTTGCGAACAGCACACCCGCGCGCTATGCCCAGCTCTTCGAACGCGGCGAGGGGCTGCACCACTTCAGCAACCGGGGTACGAGCGGCATCGACGGCTGTACAAGCAGCGCCGTTGGAGCGGCATCCGTCAGCCAACGACCCAACACCCTCATCACCGGCGATATCGCATTCCTGTACGACAGCAATGCGTTCTGGAACGACCTGCGGCCCGCGAACCTCCGCGTGATCGTAATGGATAACGGCGGAGGCAACATCTTCCGCTACATCCCGGGACCCGATACGGATGCCGGACTGCTTCCGTGGTTCGAGGCCCCCCATGGGCGTGATCCGCTGTTGCTCGCCAAGAGCTTCGGACTACGGACCCTGGAGGCATCGGACATGCCGGGCCTTGTGGTTGCGCTCGACGAGCTCTATGATGGTACCGAAGGCCCGGCCGTGCTGGTGGTACGCACCCCGGCCGAAGTGAGCGCCCGTGTGCTTCGCGACTACTTCACGAGCCTCGCAGGTTGACCATGGCCGCATTCTCCGCCTGGATAGGAGCCTTCCGCCTGCGCACGCTGCCGCTGGCCATGAGCAGCATCCTCGTGGGTGCTTCACTTGCGGCCTTCCAGGGCGTGCACCGACCGGAGGTCACAGGATTGGCGCTGCTCACCGCGGTCCTGCTCCAGGTGCTGAGCAACCTGGCCAACGACCTGGGCGACCATGAGCATGGAACCGACAACGAGGATCGTGTAGGGCCTGCGCGGGCTGTACAAAGCGGTGCGATCGGTGCTGCCAGCATGAAGCGCGCGGTGATCGTCTGCGCGGGGTTGGCGCTGGTCACTGGCTGTACCTTGATCGTTGTGGCGCTCGGCTATACCCTGTCCACCCTGCTCTTCCTGCTGCTGGGGCTGCTCGCCATCGCTGCGGCGGTGCGTTACACCTACGGCAACAAGCCATACGGATATGCAGGATTGGGCGACCTCAGCGTGTTCCTCTTCTTTGGCCTGCTGGGTGTGGCGGGCTCGCATTTCCTGCACATCGGACGACCCGACACGCTCACCCTGCTTCCCGCCATGGCGTTCGGCTTGCTGAGCGCCGGCGTGTTGAACGTGAACAACATGCGTGACATCCGCAACGACAAGGCCAGCGGCAAGATCACCCTCGCGGTCCGCCTTGGACCGGAGCGGGCCCGGTCATACCATAGCATGCTGATCATCGGAGGCCTGTTGGGGTTGGTGGCGTTCACGTGGATGCACTTCCGGGGCATGCCCCAATGGGGCTTCCTCGTAACCACCTCCGTGCTCGCGACACACCTGCGTGCCGTGCTTCGCACTTCCGACCCCCAGCGCCTCGACCCCGAGCTCAAACGGCTCGCGCTGGGCACCTTTGCCACCGCCATTGCCTTTTCCGCCGGCCTCTGGCTGGTGTCATGATCACACACGATGCTGCGCGCACGCTGGTTTGAACATGTATTGCGGTCGCGGTTCCCCCTGGGCACCAGCAAAGGCACCCTTGACCAACGCACCGTGTGGTACCTCGTGGCCTGGGACAGCGAACGCCCGGAGCGCATCGGCATCGGCGAAGCGGCGCCCTTCCCAGGGCACAGTCGGGAATTCCCGGCCGATGTAAGGACCAAGCTGCTGGAGCTATGCCAATACACCGGAGACTGGAAGCAGCGGTTGCACGCCGACCTGGTACCGGTGCCGAGTGTCCGCGCTGCTGTGGAACAGTGCCTGTGCGACCTGGAGGCCGGAGGAACGAAGGAGTTGATGCCTACGGAATTCACGTTAGGAAGACGCGGCATCCCCATCAACGGGCTGGTATGGATGGGGGACAAGGCCACGATGCGCGATCGTATCCGATCCATCATCTCCGATGGCTACCGGGTTGTGAAATTGAAGGTCGGAGCGCTGGAATGGGCCGAGGAGCGGGCCCTGCTGGAGCACGTGCGCAGGGAGTTCAGTGCAGACGATGTGGAATTGCGGGTGGACGCGAACGGGGCCTTCGATGCGGCGGAGGTCATGCCCATCCTGCACCAACTGGCGGCGCTCGGAGTCCACAGCATCGAACAACCCATTGCCCCAGGCCGCTACGAACTGATGGCCGAGCTATGCAGCACATCACCGGTCCCGATCGCATTGGACGAGGACCTCATCGGGCTGCACCACCATGATGCACGTGTGGCACTGCTCGATGCGGTGGCCCCCCGGCATATCGTCATCAAACCAAGCCTGGTGGGTGGGTGGCAGGCCGCGAGTGAGTGGATCGCACTGGCCACGGAGCGCGGCATGGGTTGGTGGATCACCTCGGCCCTGGAGAGCAGTATCGGGCTCAATGCGATCGCACAGTTCACCGCCACCCTGCCGATCGACCGCGCACAGGGACTTGGAACGGGCGGTGTGTTCGTGAACAACATCCCCTCCCCCCTCGAAGTCCATCGCGGGCAACTGTTCCACCGTCCGGAGCGGGGTTGGGACCTGGGCCTGTTCGAACGTCAGCACCCGCACCCTTAAACGGGCAATTGCGAACTTCGTTGGCCATGGCCGCCCGGGTTCCGATCTCGTCGCGCTTCCGATCGATCACGGTCGATGGGCGCACCCTTGATGCCGCAGATGCGGCGGATCATTTCAGCGCCTGGCGGCACACCGATACCATCGACGGAACGCATTGGCGCGAGCCGCTGGAACGGACGGTGCAGGAACTGGTGCACGGCCGCGGCGGGATGAGCGCATGGACGAGCGGTACGACCGGTCCACCGAAGCGCTTCAGCATCCCCCGACGCGACCTCGTGAAAAGCGCTGAGCTGACGGCGGCAACGTTCGGGCTGAAGCCGCAGGACAGGGTATTGCTGTGCCTCCCCTGTGACTTCGTGGCGGGAAAGATGATGCTCGTGCGCGCCTTTGTCCTTGGCCTTGACCTGCATGTGATCGACCCACGCGGCAGCGTGCTGGAGAAACTCGCCCCGGAAGAACGGTTCCGGTTCACGGCCATGGTACCGCTCCAGCTGCACCGATGCCTGCAGGAGGACCGTGCCCGCGTGGAGCGCCAGTTCGAGACCATCCTGCTCGGCGGCGGCCCCGTAAGCGATGCACTGGTGGAGGACCTCCAGGAGCTGGACGTGCGCGTGTTCCAGAGCTATGGAAGCACCGAGATGGTATCACACATCGCACTGCGCGCGTTGAACGGCCCGGCGCGCAGCGAACGTTTCCATGCCCTCGGCGATGTCCACTTCGCGCGGGATCCGCGTGGCTGCCTCGTGGTGCACACGCCCCACCTGAGCGTGGAACAGCACCTTACCAACGACCTTGTACAGCTTACCGGCGACAACCAATTCACCTGGCTGGGGCGTCACGACAATGTGATCCTCAGTGGTGGCAGGAAGATCTTCCCGGAGCAATTGGAGGCCCGCACTGCCGGTATCCTGCCGTACCCCCACTATTTCACCGCCGTGCCGGATGCCGTCCTCGGCCAGGCCGTCATGCTGGTGCTGGAGACCGAGCGGCCGCAGCAGGAGGTGGTGCCCGAAGTATTGGACCTCCTTATGACCACGCTCGACCGGCACGAACTGCCACGCCGGGTGCAGGCGCTCCGTCGCATCCAGCGCACCAGCGGAGGAAAAATGATCAGGCGCTGAACACGGCCTTCAGGAACGCTGGCTCGTCCACCGGGAAAGGTCCCAGCCCAGCAAACGCGCGAGCCGCTCATCATGCGGCCTGAAATGGTCGGCCAATGCGGCCCGCACATCGGGATCCATGGGCGGGAACTGCCTGTCCGAACGGTTCATCCCGATGAACTTGTCAGCGATGCGGAGGTATGCATCGTATGGCATCAACCGGCGGATCGCGCGCTTGATGGGATTGCGTTCCTCCCGCAGCCAATGAATGAACCGGGCCGCTTTGTCCGAACGCGCCATCACCGTTTCGTTATGGACCTTGTCCTTCCCCTGCAGGGTCCATGGTCCGATGCCCATGGCCGTGAAAAGCACGTCACACACCTGCTGGGGGTCGCGCTGCAGGTCCTCGAAACGGAAGATGTGCACCTGCTCCCTGGGGAACAGCTCCCAGATGCGTTCGATGTAGCTGGCATAGTGTCCATACCCGATGAACAGGTCATGGAGCTCATCGCCGGGGGACGCCTCTTCCAGCAGCCTTTTCAGCCATCCGGGATCGAAGGACAGCCAGCCATCGAAACAGGCCATGCGATAGGCTGAATAGCACCGTGAGACGGGATCGCGGAGCACCAGGGCCAGCTGGCAATCCGGCGCATGCTCTCGCAACCGGGAGAGGCCCTCCAGCGAGTGGTACAGGGTCGACATCTTGGCGATGGCCTTGCGTCCGGTGCGCTCATCCGCAGGAAAGAAGCGGCTCCAAAACGCGCCCGCACCATTGGCATACTCGGCCTCATCGGTGAAGAAGGTGAACTCCACGCAAAGCGGGCTGCGGATAACGGGATGTTCGGCCAGGTAGTTGGAGAGCGATGTGGTGCCCCCCTTCTGGACACCGATGACCATCAGTTGAAGGCGCTCCACGTTGTCCGATGCGTTCCTGTTCATGGCGATGTGAACCTACTGACCTTCCGGCAACTCACTGCCAGCCTCGTCCATCGGCCGTGCCTGCACATACACCCGCCAGCGCTCCAGGACGGTGGTCATGTCAGCTGGAAGTGCACTATGGAAGTCCATCCGCCGACCGGTGGCCGGGTGATCGAAACTGAGCGTGCGTGCATGCAGGGCCTGTCGGGGCAGTTGCGTAAAGCAATTCTCCACGAACTGCTTGTACTTGCTGAACGTGGTTCCCTTCAGCACGCGGTCACCACCATACGTGGCATCATTGAACAGTGGATGGCCGATGTGCTGCATGTGGACGCGGATCTGGTGGGTGCGACCTGTTTCCAGTTTGCACTCCACCAGTGTCACATACCGGAACCGCTCCAGCACGCGCCAATGCGTAACGGCCGGCTTGCCCTGTTCCCCTTCGGGAAAGACCCACTGCACCGTTCTGTCCTTGGGGCTCCTCCCGATGTGGCCTTCCACCGTCCCTGCCTCATCGGGCAGATCGCCCCATACCAGTGCGTTGTAGCGCCTGTCGATGGTCCGGTCGAAGAACTGCCGCGCCAGGTGGGCAAGTACCTCCTCGGTCTTGCCCACCACCATCACACCGCTCGTATCCTTGTCAAGGCGGTGCACCAGTCCGGGCCTGGGTATCTCCGCACCGGGCACTGCGGGCAGGCTGCCAAAGTGGTGCAATAGTGCATTCACGAGTGTGCCCGACCAGTTGCCGTGCCCGGGATGCACCACAAGGCCAGCGGGCTTGTCGATGACCAGAAGGTGTTCGTCCTCGTAAAGCACGCTGAGGGGAATGTCCTCGGGCAGCAGCTCCACCTCCCGCTGGGGATAAGGCAACACGATGCTGATCGCATCCAGTGGCTTCACTTTCTGGCTGGGCTTTGCAGGGCGCCCGTTCACCAGCACGTTACCCGCCTTGGCAGCCGCCTGTATGCGTGTGCGGGAGGTATTGGGCAGGCGATCGAACAGGAACTTGTCCAATCGGATCAACGACTGTCCCGGATCGCAAGTGATGCGGTGGTGCTCGAACAGCTCCTGTTCCTCCTCCCGTTCCATCCGTATGCCGTCAGTGCTGGACCATCAGTCGACCATGTCCCATGGGCACACCGGCCGCATCGAACAGGCGTACCAGGTAGGGACCGTTCGGCCAGTTCAACGTGGATACCTCCTCAACCGGAGACCTTCCCGAACGGTGGACCGATCGGCCCATGGCATCCAACACCTCCAGTGAACCACCTGCAACAAGGTCGGCCTGGACCACCCTGAACGAGGCGCTGCTCGGATTCGGCACCAAGCGCAGCTGATCGGAGCCGGGAACCCGCTCCTCCATGCCGATGAAGGGGTCGACCTCCGCAACGAACACGGGACGCATCATCAGGGAACCCTGGAAGACGGTGTTCTGCCAGTTGGTGCCGACCCTGTAGGCGATCCGGGACTGGTTGTTGCGGTTGCGATCGAACCCGATGTTCATGGGAACCGCGTTGGTCTGGGTCCATCCCACCCAGAAGGTTCCCGATACGTGGATGTTGGAGTCAAGGGGATACTCCACGAACCTGTTCAGGCCCTCCTGCTTGTATTCCGGGGTGGAGAAGGAGAAATTCTGGTGCTTTACGACCTCGGGTGAAAGGCTGCTCCACACGGTGATGAGGAAGGACCCTTGGGAGGGAGGAAGTCCGGGGGGAGGATTGGCCTGTGGATTGAAGTAGATCCGCACGGCGCGGAGCGAATCGCCACCCACGATATCGAACCTGTAGGCCAACTCCGCTCCAGGGGCGTTGAGGGAGTAGCCCATCTCCGCGGTGCCATCATCATAGGCGTAGTAGCTGCTGAGGTCCTGTACGAACGATGTGGTGTCGTTGTAGGGATTGATGTCAGGCTGCGTCTGTGCCAGGAAGCGCACCCGCCAGAACGCCGCGTCCGTGCTCAGCTGCGGGTCGTATACGAACTCATTGGGGGGGCTGTTGATGGGATGGTCGCTGACGATGATGGACGAGGCGTTGCCCGAGGTGCTGTTCCCGTAGCTGGGCGGATCGAACACCACAGGCCCCTCCGTGGTACCCGCCTGCATGCGCCACGTGATGAAACGGTCGTTCACATCGAGGTTGCGGATCGGAAGACTGAGCCCCGGGCTCATGTAGGATGCTGGGGCCTGCTCGAATGCATGGAACGGCACCGACGTGTAGGTCTGCAACAGGGTTGACGCCGGTCCTATGTAGGCCATGTCCACAATGACCGTATCGCTGTTCGAGCGGTCGGTGCCCAGCCTCACATAATCCAGGTGCCAATGGTCGAAGGAGCCGCTGAGGGTGGCATAGTTGAGGAACCGCATCCTGAACCCATCCTGCAGGAAGCGTGCCTCCTTGATGGGTACCAGCACCTGGCGGAACATGTCGCTGGTGTAATAGGGCGTTCGCCAAACCCTGACCCATGCATCCTCACCGGGTGCATACAGTTCCAGCACCAGGCTGTCCTGTGGCTGGGGCTCGGCATCACCGCTCAGCCCGCGCGGTTGGACAAAAAAGCTCAGGTAAATGGAATCCGCAGCGTTGTAGGAAAGGTCGATCGGGACCGAGGTCAGGTGGTCGGCGATGCCATAGGCGCTGTATTGCGCGAAATTGTAGGGATACCCATCGCGAGCCAGGCCATCGAACGTAGCCACCCCGATGGTGGGAGGCGCGATCGGATAGGTGTTGTTGACGTACACGTCATCATCCTCCCACAGCACCATCGGAGTGGGAACACCGTTCATCAGGTACCGGCGCTGGTCCGGATCCACCGTATACACGAGCAAGGAATCCTGAACGTAAGCGGGCGCCTGCAGGAACAAGGTGTCCTCCGGCGGGTTCTGAAGTGTGTCGTAGATGAAGTAGGCGGGCCATGCATCGACCAGCGTCTCCACCGGAGGATATGTACCAACGTCACGCAGTGTAAGCTGGACAACGGGTAGCGGTTGCCTTGTTACCACCGGCGTATCGGGGACCGAAAGGTCGACGGTGAAACGGAACGTGGTATCGTCCGCGAACCGCATGTCCGCATTGGAGATGCCTGCCACCTCCAGGCGGTGGATGGTCTCCGACAAACTCACCCCCGCATCGGTCGCGGCAGCCCAGCGTCTGCGCGTCCGATCGATGGAAAAATCATCCATCAGGGGAAGCACCTGCGGCTCATTCAGGTAAATGAAATGTTCGTTCAGGACGGACTTGTTCAACGCACGCTGTACCATCTGTTCAGGCCGGGCTGACAGCGCGCGCAACACTTCTCCCTGGGCCTTGAGCCCATTGACCGATACCACCAGGCAGCAGGTGGTGATCCATTCATTCAACCGCATCGATGGTGGCGTTGGTCGTTGACGTGACGGTGTCGGGCAGCACTGGTCGAGGGCGCAGGCCGGTGGTATCCATGGTCAGCCAGACATCTATCTGGGACCCCATGGACACGAAGGCATCTGCACGCACCGCCGGGGATTGGCGATATACACGGGCGAACGCAGAATCACGCGATGTGGTACACCCATCGCAGGTGACCACAAGGCCCGGGTTGAGCGAGGCCATGTTCAGAACGGCCCCCACCTCGCTGCCGTTCAGACCCAGGAGATCGGGCACCGGAACCCGTTCCCCGCGATCACCGCTTCCGAGGACCAAGGCCACCGCCACACCGCGACGCACGCGATCACCGGCGGCTACACGGCGTCCCTCGACCAACTGGTCCAGCACACAATCCACGCATGGGTCGGGCTTGTAGGTCATGGATGCAACGCGAAGACCGAGGATCTCCAATACGGACAAGGCCTGACGCTTGGAGAGGTCCACCAGCTTCGGCATGTCGATCATGGGGGGCTGGAGGGCGTTCAACACCAGGTACACCTTCCTGCCGGGCTTCACCGCTGCGCCGGCGGGGGGGTCCTGGTCCACCACACTGCCGGGAACGCCCCCTTCCGTGTACACCGAATCCACCACGATGGCCTGCAAGGTTCGAGCCGCCATGGCATCGCTGGCAGAGGCCGTGCCAAGCCCACGGACATCAGGGACCATCACGATGTCGGCATGCCGCGTGTACCGGTTCAGCCACAACCACCCGGACAGGAGCAACCCGGCAGCGACGAGGAGCGGCAGGAAGTACTTCATCGTTCAGACCGCCAAATGTAACCGACCATCGACCACCAACCACACGATGTGCATATACAACGGCATGGTCGCACCGGCCAAGTGCCGGGCGGTCGCAACTTCGCATCATGGACCAGCACCGACCGCTCATCGCCGTCATCCGAGGCGGATATACCGGCGAATCCGTCATCAGCATGCAAAGCGCGGCCACCATGATGGGTGCCCTGGATATCCGCCGGTACGATGCGGTCTACCTGACCATCGGCGCGCACGGACTGAACTGCCAGACACCTGCGGAGCAGCCACTTCCCTTTGACCCGGGAACGTTCAGTGCAGACCGTGGCGCCGGACCTGAACGCATCGTGGCCGCCCTTATCGCCATTCACGGAAGTCCCGGGGAGGACGGCATCCTCCAAGGCTACCTGGACCTGTTGGGCATACCCTACCAGACCGGTGGCGTATTGAACATGGCGGTGACCATGAGCAAGTACTCGACCGTTGCGCTGCTTCGGGACCTTGGCCACCCCGTTGCACCGTCCGTCCGCCTGCATGTGACGGATGCCATCGGACCGACCACGCTGGCAGGCATCGGCTATCCATGCTTTGTAAAGCCCGACCAGAGCGGAAGCAGCCTGGGGGTGGCCAAGGTGAAGACACCTGACGAACTCCACGCAGCGCTCGCCGCAGCGTTCAAGGAATGTCCGTTCGCACTTGTGGAACGCGGTGTTACAGGCCGGGAACTGACCTGTGGTGTCTTCATCGCCAATGGACGGTTCATGCCGCTGCCGGTGTGCGAGATCGATACCACGCGTGAGTTCTTCGACTATGAAGCCAAGTACCATTCCTCGGATACACGCGAGACCGTTCCCGCCGACCTGCCGGAGGAGGTGACCCGCCTCGTTCAGGACCGGTCCGCCGAAATTGCCAGGGCGCTCGACTGCCGTGGCATGGTGCGCGTGGACCACCTCTGGACGGGTACCGAGCTCATCACCATCGAGGTGAACACCGTGCCGGGCTTCAGCCCCGCCAGCATCTACCCGAAAATGCTGGAGGCGGCCGGCCTGGGGGTGGCCTATGCGGTGAACCTGATGGTGGAAGGCATGCTCGCCCGAACCGCACGGACATGCACGTCCTGATCCTCTGCCAGGCCTTTCCTCCCGCCAACCGCACCGGTGCGCGGCGCCCTTACCAGCTGGCACGCCGCCTGGCGGATCGGGGACATCGCGTAACGGTGATCTGTGAGGATACGGACACAGCGGATGCCTGGAACGCACCCCTCGAAGCGATCGACGTACACCGGCTTCCCAAGGTGACCGTGCCCCGTGACAGCAGCGGCCTGCTTCGCGTGGCCCACATCGTACACACGATGCTCCGCAGGCACGCGCTGCTGCGACCGCTGGGTGACCTCTGGGGAGATCTTGTCCTTCCCCCCAATGCCTTGGCGAGCATCGATCTGGTGCCCCGGGAGATCGCCGCAACGATCGACCGGCCATCCCTCATCGTGGCATCAGGTCCGCCATGGAACTACGCGGGCCATGCCCGTGCACTGGCGACCGCATGGGCTGTGCCGTTCGCACTCGACTATCGCGATCCCTGGAACATCGCAGACCCCATGGTGGCACTATCCGCGCTCAACAGACGGCAAGGCCTGCGCGGAGCCATCATCCGATGGCGTCAGTGCCGCCTGGAGCGTTCCATCGGGCGGTCCGCTGCCTGCATCACCGCAGCGACCGGACCATTCCTGGCGAACGCGTTATCCATCACCGGACCTCGAACCGCGCTCACCGTGCAGAACGGATGTAACATCAGCGCCCCTGCCAGGCGCCCGGATAGGAAGCGGTTCACCATCACCTACACGGGTGCCACCTACCGGGAACAGGAATGGGAACTGGTGGCGGGGGGGCTGAAGATGCTGCAGGATGAGCGGCCCGATGTCTGTGCGAACATGGAGGTCCGGCTGATCGGCATCTCCAACGACCGGCGCGAAGTGGCCTTGGAACGGGCACTGGAGCGCCTCACCGCGCTGCCCTGGGTGAGCGTCCTGCAACGTGTGGGGCGAGATGAAGCGCTGCAGGCCCAACAGGGGTCCGACCTGCTCCTTCACGTTGGCTTCAAGGGAAAGCACGGGATCCTGCCGCTCAAGTTCCTGGAGTATGTCGGTAGCGGCATACCGGTGTTGCAGGTGAGCACCGGCCAGGACCTGCCGGAGCGCATCCTTGCCGACACGCGAACGGGCTTCGTGGTGGACAGCCCGGCCGGGCTGAAGGACCTGCTGGTTCGTCTGCATGCCACGTGGACCCTGCAAGGCAGCATCCCCATGGACCCGGATGTTGAGCAACTGGCACAACACCGGTGGGAATACCGCATGGACACCTGGGTTGACCTTCTGGAGAACGTGGTCACCGGCAAACGCTCAGCCTCCATCGATCCCGCCGGAGGGAGGCATCCCATGGGATGAGGTCGTTACTGGGAGCTGTACGTGCGGCCGTGCGTGGAGCGGCTCCTTGCACAGCAGACCGGACCACAGCGGCATCAAGGCACCATGGTACGACGATCCATGTCGTCCAGCAGCGCCTGCACCGCCAAGGCCCGGTGGCCAATGCGGTTCTTTACATCCATGGTGAGTTCCGCAAAGGTGCGGGTCCCGCCGAGCGGCTGGAAAACGGGATCATAGCCGAAGCCCATCACGCCGCGGGGAGCATGGGTGATCGTTCCCTCAATGGTGCCGGTGTATGTATGCTCAGCACCAGCACCGACCAATGCCAGCACAGTGACGAACCGGGCACTGCGGTCCTGAACGCCCTGCATGCGCTGCAGGAGCAAGGCCATGTTCGCACGATCGTCCGCGGCATCACCAGCAAAACGTGCCGAACGGACGCCTGGTGCCCCACCAAGGGCAGCCACCTCAAGGCCACTGTCATCCCCAAGGCACGGCTCACCACAGGCTTCATGGGCCCTTCGCGCCTTCAACAGGGCATTCCCTTCAAAGGTGTCGGCCGTTTCCTCCCACCCTCCGGCAAGACCCACATCCGCAAGGGAGAACACCGTTGCCCGACCTGATAACAGCGCGCGCAGTTCGGCGACCTTTCCAGCATTGGTGGTACACAGGACAAGTCGTTCCATGGCGGTCGAAAGATCGTACTTTCGACGCCTCCAAGAGCCGGCTCTTCCGGCCCTGAACACGGCCCGGCATGAAGATCGAAGTGGATGCAGCGCGATGGAGCCCCGTACCTGACCTGCGTGAGCTGGCGGCCCACAAGGACCTGTTCCTGACGCTGGCGTATCGTGACATCCGTGTACGGTATGCGCAAACGGCATTGGGTCTCGGCTGGGCCGTGCTGCAACCGCTCGCCACGCTGGTCGTCCTGGTGCTTGTGTTCGGCAAGGCGGTGAACGTGGATAGCGCAGGCGTCCCCTACCCGCTGTTCGCCATGTGCGGCATCACGGCATGGACCTATTTCGCCCATGTGATGAAGGAATCCGGCAGCTCCATCATCAACTCACAGGAGATGGTACGGAAGATCTACTTCCCACGCCTCGTGATCCCGCTCAGCAAGGCAGCCGTCGGCGTCATCGACCTTGCCGTTGCCACACTTGTGCTGGCCGTGATGTTCCTTGTATACCGGATGCCGTTGGGCCCCCATGCGCTCGTGGCACCGCTTGCAGTGCTCGTCATGATGGTGGCATCCGTGTCGACGGGCATCTGGATCAGTGCGTTGACCATCCGTTTCAGGGACATCCAGCATGTGGTCCCGTTCATGATCCAGTTCGGCCTGTTCATCACTCCGGTCGCCTATCCGGCCAGCGCGGTCAGTGGATCGCTTCCGGAATGGGGTGTTGACCTGTACTACCTGAACCCCCTTGCCGGACCCATGGAAACCTTGCGTTGGAGCCTCTTCGATACGCCGATCGACCACGGCCGTGTCTGGTTCTCTGTTGCGTCCACTGCGGTCATTGCGGTCACCTCGCTCCTCTCCTTCCGCGCCCTTGAGCGGCATCTTGCAGACCTGGTATGAGCATCACCGGCACCACCGATCGGCGGACCATTGTTCGCGTTCCAACCCAACTGCGTCATGGCTGAAGGTGATGTGATGCTCTCCGTGGAGGGGCTTGGCAAGGAATACCGCATCGGCGGTCGGCCCCGGCTCGATCTGCGCGCAGGGCTTGTCCATAACCTGCGGGCACTTGCAGGAAAGGGGGGCGGTGAAACCTTCTGGGCGCTGCAGGATGTGAGTTTCACAGTGCGTGAAGGCGAGGCCCTGGGGATCATCGGACGCAACGGTGCCGGCAAAAGCACCCTGTTGAAGCTGCTTTCCCGCATCACGAACCCGTCTCGTGGACGGTTCACCATCAATGGCAGGGTAAGCTCCCTGCTGGAGGTGGGAACAGGCTTCCATCCGGAGCTCAGCGGGCGCGAGAACATCTTCCTCAACGGCACCATCCTGGGGATGTCGCGCGCCGAGGTGCGCAGGAAATTCGATGAGATCGTGGCTTTCAGTGGTGTGGAGCGGTTCATCGACAATCCTGTGAAACGCTACAGTTCGGGACAGAAGGTGCGACTTGCCTTCGCCGTTGCGGCGCACCTTGAACCCGAGGTGCTCATCATCGATGAGGTGCTTGCGGTCGGCGACATCGAGTTCCAGCGTAAATGCCTCGGCAAGATGAAGGATGTGGCATCGAGCGGCAGGACCATCCTGTTCGTCAGCCATAACATGAGCGCCATCAACAGCCTGTGCGGACGGTGCATGCTGCTGAACGATGGTCGCGTGGAGGCCCTCGGCGACCCACAGGACATCATCGCCCGATATGTCCATTACAATGATGATGCCCAGGCCGGATGCCGGACCTTCGGCAACGACCTGCCCGCCCGCGATGGAGTGGTGCGGCTGCGTCAGTTGCGCTGGGTGGATGTACAGGACAGGACGATCACGACCACCCGGGTCACCGAGGCCTTCGGGCTTGAGGTGACCTACGACGTGCTCGAGGATACCGGTCGGCCGCAGCCGGTCATCTTCCTGCACAACTCGGAGGGCGACCTCGTGTTCACCACCTTTCCGGGCATCGATCATCCCATCGGCCGCCACATCGGAACGCACCGCACAACACTGCGCTTCCCGGCCGACCTGTTCAACGAGGATACCTACTACATCAGCATCTGGATGACCACCTGGCTCCCGCACAAGGTGCACCAGCTGGTTGAGAACGTCATGAACATCCGGGTGATGGATGATATGGCATCCACCACCCGGGGACCCTCCCATTATATCATCAAGGGAGCGCTCAGGCCCCGGTTCGTCTGGGACGTGCCGAACGGTTGACGGTCCTACATTTGGGGCATGTCAGAACGTGTTCTTGTAACCGGTGCTGCGGGCTTCATTGGAAGTCACCTCGTTGAGAAGCTGCTCCTGCAGGGCCTCCGGGTGAGAGCCTTGGTCCGCTACAACTCAACCAACAGCTGGGGCTGGCTGGACCGGTTGCCGGATGAGCTGAAGCCCGGACTTGAGGTCGTTGCCGGCGACATCCGTGACCCCCATTGCGTGATGACCGCCTGCACCGATATCGACCAGGTGTTCCACCTCGCCGCACTCATCGGCATCCCCTACAGCTATCTCGCTCCCGACAGTTATGTGGACACCAACATCAAGGGCACACTGAACGTGCTGCAGGCCGCCCGGGCGCTCAGCATTGAACGCGTGCTGATCACTTCGACCAGCGAGGTGTACGGAACGGCCCGCCAGGTCCCCATCACGGAGGAGCATCCGCGCCAGGGGCAGTCCCCGTACTCGGCTTCCAAGATCGGTGCGGACCATCTCGCCCTATCGTACCACATGAGCTTCGGCACGCCAGTGACCGTGGTTCGACCGTTCAACACCTACGGACCCCGGCAGAGCGCCAGAGCGGTGATACCAACGATCATCACCCAGTTGCTTGCCGGTGCCCGAACGCTCAGGCTCGGGTCGCTGCATCCCACGCGCGACCTGGTGCACGTATCCGATACGACAGCCGCCTTCGCAGCCATCGCCGCATGCAGGGACCTCATCGGCCAGGAGGTGAACATCGCCACCGGTACTGAGATCGGTGTGGGTGACCTCGCACGGCTGCTGATGGAACTGACCGGCACGGAAGCCGCCATCGTCAGCAGCGATGAACGTACCCGGCCTGCGGCAAGCGAAGTGGAGCGGTTGCTCGGCAGCGCGGCGAAATTGCACCGGGCCACAGGCTGGCAGCCGCAGCACGACCTGCGCTCGGGGCTGCGCTCCACCATCGAGTGGTTCATGGATCCGATGAACCGGTCTGGATATAAATGGCACCTCTATAATGTTTGACGAACTGGTAGCCGGCATCCGATCGCTGTTCAGTGAGACCACGGGCACCATACCCCTGCATGCGCCCTGGTTCGACAGCGCTGATGAGGAGGCCGTGGCTGCCTGTGTGCGCTCCACCTTCGTCTCATCGGTGGGCGCTGATATCAACGCATTCGAGCAGGAGCTCTGCGAGTTCACCGGGTCGCCCCATGTGGTGGCTGTCGTGAACGGCACGGCCGCACTCCATGTGGCCCTGCTACTGAACGATGTGGGACCGGGTGACCTGGTGATCACCCAGGCGTTCACGTTCATCGCCACCTGTAACGCCATCGCGTACACCGGTGCCGAGCCGGTCTTCCTGGACATCGACGCGGACACGCTCGGCCTGTCCCCGATCGCTGTGCAACGCTGGCTGGAGAGCGAGTGCGACGTGAAGGGCGGCATCGCCATGCACCGCGGCACCGGCAAACGGGTCAGGGCCTGCATCCCCATGCACACTTTCGGCCATGTGATGCACATCAACGCCCTCCGTTCCATTTGTTCGGAACGGGGCATCGCACTCATAGAGGATGCGGCCGAGGCTTTGGGGTCACAGCGCGATGGGAAGCACGCGGGCACGTTCGCCCCGGTGGGTACGCTCAGCTTCAATGGCAACAAGATCATCACGTGCGGGGGTGGCGGAGCGCTGCTGATCCGGGAGGAGGAACATGCGCGTGCCGCCCGCCACCTGACCACACAGGCCAAACTGCCTCATCCGTGGGCCTTTGACCATGACCGCATCGGTTACAACTATCGGATGCCCGCACTGAATGCGGCACTGGGACGATCACAGCTACGGAAGCTCCCGCACAACCTTGCCGTCAAGCGCGCCCTGCACAGCAGCTACCTCGCACTGTTCGCACGGACACCCTGGCAGCTGTTCACAGCCCCTTCCGATACAGCTCCGAACCATTGGTTGAACGCGGTGCTCTTCCATGATCGCTCGGAACGGGACGCGTTCCTGAAGGCTGCCACAGAGTGCGGCATTCAGGTGCGACCGGCATGGGGGATCGGTGCCGACCAACCGATGTATGCCCATGCCGTCTCCGATGGTCTCCGCGTATCACGTGATGTACAGCATCGGCTGGTGAACCTCCCCAGTAGTGCAAACCCTCCCGGACATGAGCGCCACTAGGTTGATCCTTGTTGGTGGCGGCGGCCATTGCCGATCGGTGGTGGATGTCATCACGATGGAGGGCCGTTGGCAACTTGCAGGGGTGCTTGACAGACCCGGCGGAAATATGGCCGGTGTTCCTGGCGTGCCGGTACTGGGAGGTGATGAGCTGATCGCCGGCCTTGCGGCCAGCGGCCATCGCTTCCTGATCACCGCGGGCCACGTGGGTGACGCGACCCTGCGTACGCGCCTTGCGTCATTGGTCACCGCAGCCGGAGGAGAACTGGTCACGGTGATCTCTCCCACCGCGCGCATCGCAACGGGTGCACTGGTGGAGCCAGGTTGCTTCATCGGCCACATGGCGGTGGTGAACACCTGTGCCAGCATAGGCCCCAACGCCATCGTCAACACCGGAGCAGTGATCGAGCACGACGCCCGTGTGGCGGCACATTGCCATGTATCCACGGGTGCCGTGATCAATGGTGGATGCACCATCGGCGAAGGCACCTTGATCGGGAGCGGTGCGGTCCTGCTCCAAGGTGTGGTGATCGGTGACGCCTGCATCGTAGGTGCGGGTGCCGTGGTGACGAGGAATGTACGGAGCGGCACCACCGTGGTTGGGATCCCGGCACGCAGCAAGGAATGATGACCGCACGGACCACGATCATCGCAGAGGCCGGTGTGAACCACAACGGTGACCTCCACATGGCCATGCGGCTCATCGAGGTTGCCGCTGAAGCAGGTGCAGACCTGGTGAAGTTCCAGACCTTCCGGAGCGCGCTCATCGCATCGGCGCATGCGCCGCAAGCCCGCTATCAGCAACGCAACACGGGCACCGTTGAAGGTCAGCTTGACATGATCGCACGGCTCGAACTTTCGGATGCCCACCACCGCGCCATGATGGACCATGCCGCACGCTGTGGCATCGGGTTCCTCTCAACGCCGTTCGACACACCGAGTATCGGGCTGCTGCGGGAACTCGGGATCACCTTGGGGAAAGTGCCCAGCGGGGAGATCACCAACAAGCCCCACCTCCAGCGCATGGCCCGCACGTTCCCGGATCTCATCGTGAGCACCGGCATGTGTACGATGGAGGAAGTGGGCAATGCGCTCGAGGTGATGCTCGCAGCAGGAGCCGACCGGGCACGGATCACCCTGTTGCACTGCAATACCGAATACCCCACCCCCTACGAGGATGTGAACCTGCGGGCCATGCTGACCCTGGGAACCACCTTCGGCACGGCCGTGGGCTACAGCGACCATACCTTGGGGATCGAGGTGCCCATTGCTGCAACCGCTCTCGGCGCAACGGTCATAGAAAAGCACTTCACCCTGGACCGTTCGCTGCCCGGGCCGGACCACCGCGCCTCCCTTGAACCGGCCGAGCTCGGTGCCATGGTGCGCGCCATTCGCAACGTCGGCGATGCCATGGGCAATGGCGTCAAGGCACCCTCCAGGAGCGAGACCCCCAACATACCGATCGCCCGCAAGAGCATCCACCTGGCATCACCGCTGGCCGCTGGAGCCACGATCACCGAACAGGACCTGGTGATGCTGCGGCCGGGCGATGGCATCAGCCCGATGCGCATGGACGAGGTGGTGGGCATGCGGACAGCCCGCATGCTGCCCACCGGACACAAACTCGCCTGGACCGACCTGGCATGAACATCACCGTCCTCACCAGCAGCCGTGCAGACTTCGGCATCCAACTTCCGCTGCTGCGGGCGCTGGAGGCCGATCCGCAGATACGCCTGTCGCTGATCGCCTTCGGCAGTCATGCTGACCGGCGCTACGGGTATACATTGGATGAGATCATCGCACAGGGGTTCAGCCCCGCAAGGGTGCTTCCGCCGGCTTTGGAAGTGGATGACGCAGCCGGCATCAGCTCCGCGATGGGGCGCACCATGGAGCAGTTCGCCGGTATCTGGGTGGACCATCCCGTGGACACGATCGTGGCCCTCGGAGACCGCTATGAGATGTTCGCCGCCGTGGCCGCAGCCCTGCCTTTCGGCATCCGCGTCGCCCACCTGCACGGCGGTGAGACCACGTTGGGCGCCATCGACAATGCCTTCAGGCACAGCCTCACCCACATGGCCCAACTGCATTTCACGGCAGCAGAGCCCTATCGGCAGCGGGTCGTTCAACTGACAGGAAGCGATGCCGGGGTGTTCAATACCGGCGCATTGAGCGTCGACAACATCAGGACCATGCACCTGCTGGATGCCACCGGTTTCAACGAGCGTTTCGGCATCGACCTCTCCCGGCCAACAGCGCTTGTGACCGTCCATCCCGAAACGGTGAACACACACGATGCCGACCTGCATTGGGAGGTGTTGCACACCGTGCTGCGTGAGCTGGCAGGGACCCTGCAGGTGCTCGTGACCCTTCCCAACGCCGACACCGGAGGGAACACCCTGCGGGAACGGATACGGGGGCTGGGCCGGACACTCACGGAAATGCATGCGGTGGATTCCCTTGGGGCGCTGGGTTACCTTTCCTGCGTGAACCTGTGCACCTTCATGCTCGGCAACAGTTCAAGCGGCTACGTGGAGGCATCCTTCTTCAACAAGCGCGTCATCGATATCGGGGACCGACAGGCCGGACGGATCGTCACCCCCAACATCATCCGCACCCCCTTCCAACGGGACCCCATCATGCAGGCCGTGCAACAGGCGCTCAATGAGCCGATGGTCCTTTCCGGGCATCCCTACGGTGATGGCCACGCCGCCGAGCGGATGATCGCGCACCTACGGACATCCTGATGAGATCGATCGACCACCGGACCCTCGGCAGGGAAGCCACCCTGCGTGATGCGTTCACCGCACTGAACAGGCGGGGGGGTGACCTCATCGCCTGCGTGCTCGACGAAGCCGGAAGGCCGGTCGGCACCATCACCGATGGTGACCTGCGGCGTGCCATGCTGGCCGGCGCCCACCTCGATGACACCGTGGAACGCTGCATGAACCCGGCTCCCTTCCTGCTCCAGGAGGGCCACGGATGGCCCGGCATGGTGCGCTCCCTTCAAGAGCGTGGCATCCGGTCCCTGCCCATGGTTGATGGCGAAGGCCGGCTTACCCGTGTGGTGGATGTCCGTCCACAACGCAGCATCCTCCCCATCCGGGCGATGATCATGGCAGGCGGCAAGGGAAGGCGTCTACTGCCCCTTACGGAGAACGTCCCCAAGCCATTGGTGCCGGTGCATGGCAGGCCGATCATCGACCACGTGCTCGAACTGTTGGACAGGCACGGTGTGGAGGTGATCCACATCGCCGTGAACCATCTCAAGGAGCAGATCATGGCCCATCTGGGGGATGGTCAGGACCGGGGGCTCCGCATCCATTACGTGGAAGAGCAACAACCGCTCGGCACCGCCGGCAGCCTTGCATCCATCGGTCCTGCCGAAGGTGGGTCAGGATATACCCTCCTGCTCAACGGCGACCTGCTTACGGATGTGGATGTGGAGGCCATGCTCTCCAAGGCCCTGGAGCAGGATGCGGACCTGGTGATCGCATCCACGGACCACCTCGTCGACATTCCCTATGCGGTCCTGGAGATCAGCAACGGCAGCGTGGTGTCGCTCTCAGAGAAACCGACCGTGGCGTTCCCCTGTAACGCAGGCATCTACCTGATCCATGACCGCGCCCTGCACCATGTGCCGACCGGGATGGTCTACAACGCCACCGACCTGGTACTGGACATCATCCGCTCCGGCGGCAGGGTCGTCCATCATTCCATCGTAGGCCTCTGGTTCGACATTGGCCGCCATGACGACCTGGAAAGGGCATCCCAGGCCGGCAAGAAGTGAACCACGCCCATCCGGACGCATGAGCACCTCCATCCCGTTCCTGATCACCGCGCGGCTGAGCAGCGTGCGCCTTCCGAAGAAACTGTTGCGGGAGCTCGACGGCACCGAGGTGGTGGGCAAGGTGATCGAGCGCGGGGCACGCGCATTCGGACCGGACAACGTGATCCTATGCACATCATACCTGGCCTCGGACGATGAGCTCGTCCGTGTATCGGAACGGCATGGTATCGGCGTGCATCGTGGGGATCCCGAGGATATCCTGCTGCGGCTGGCAGGACCGGTGAGGGAGCGCAATGCCTGCGGCTTCGTCGGCCAGACGGGAGAGAACCCGCTGTTCCAGATCGATCACTGCCTGAGGATCCGGGATTCCATCATGGAAGGACGTGACCTGGTGCGCTACAGGGGGCTGCCCATCGGTTGCTCACCCTACGGCATCGGCAGGGCGGCGCTGGAGACCGTGCTGGCCACAAAGGAGGAACGCGACACCGGGTTCTGGGGCTACTGGTTGAACCGTCCTGACTTCTTCGATACGCTCTGGATCGAAGCGGAGAGGGAACTCCAGCGACCTGACAAGCGCCTGACGGTGGACTATCCGGAGGACCTGGAGCTCATGCGCGCGCTGTTCCAACGTCATCCGGGGATGCCTGACCTGCGCGATGTGCTCTCCAGTCTGCGGGCCGATGGTGATCTCGACGCCATCAATGCCATGCACGAACAGGGAGACATGCCTGCGGAAATGAAGGCCGCCATTGAAGCGTTCTTCGACCGGCGTGGCGCCGAGGTGCGAAGCGTGCTCGCTGAACAAAGACGCACGTGGCCCTGATGGACCGGGATGAGGTGCTATCACGGTTACAGCGCATCGAACGCGACCACCGCGTATTCGAGCTGCGTGAGAAGGGTGTCGCCATCTGGCCCCTGATACGGGTGGCGCTGGGCATGCGTGTACTTGCCGACCCCACCGCCACAAAGCCTGAACAGGAAGGAAGACCCGCATCCAATGGCTCAACGCTGCTCCGCGCCATGGGCCAGCTTGCGCGGTTGTACGCCGCTCCCCCGAAGGCGGATCTCCTGTTCCTGACAACACGGACCTACCAGGCACAGGAAGGCGGTCGAACGGTGGACAAATTCGCCCACCCATTGATGGAGGCGGCCGCGGACCTCGGATACAGTTCCCTGTTGCTAGGCATCGATGGACCACCGGTGCTTCCCTGGCGATCGGTCCCGAACGCGCGCATCATGTCCGTAAGGGAAGCGCGCCAGTTGGTGTCCGCCTGGCATTGGCGGAGGCAGCCTCCGCCGGATGTACCCTCCTTCCACGGCGGTCCTGTCCACGAGGCGCTCACCAAGTCCTTTCCCACGGCCCTGGTGAACAGCCTCACCGTAGCCTTGCAGGACCTCCGTATCCTGCGGCAGTTCCATGGCATGATCCTCGACCGGATGCGTCCGCGCCATGTGTTCGTGACCTGCTGGTACAGCGTTGATAACATGGCCCTCCTGCACGAATGCCATCAGCGCGGCATCCCCACCACCGATCTGCAGCACGGTGTCCAGGGGCCCACGCACCTTGCATACGGTCGATGGCACGGGATGGAAGCGTCCGGTTGCTCCGTACTGCCGGATTCGTTCTGGTGCTGGGATGCCGCAAGCACCGACCACCTGAACAGCTGGTTGCCGGCACCTGCGCACCTTGCTTTCAACGGTGGTGCACCCTGGCTGGAACGTCACCTGCGCGAACGACCGGTGAGCGGACCACCCACGGTGCTGTTCAGCATGCAGCCGATCAAGGAACCTGTGCCCCCAAGCCTCGCAGTGGCCATCCGGGAAAGCCCGGAGCTCCAATGGACGTTCAGGTTGCATCCCAATGCATTGGGATCGGGCGAGACCATCCGGTCGTGGGCAAAGGACCATGACATCGCAGACCGGGTGTTGATCCAGCTGCCCGGTGAGGTCCCCATCGCAAAGGCGCTGGCCGCGGCCGCCGTGCATGTCACTTCCTACTCGTCCGTCATCCGGGAAGCTGCGTTGGCCGGGGTGCCTTCCATCGCCCTCGATCACGGTGCACCCGCGCTCTACCCCGACCTTGTGTGCTCTGGGCAACTGCATTACGCCGCAGATGCCGAGGGCCTCGCTCCGCTCATCCGGCAACTCTCAGCATCACGGACCGGTGTGCGCGAACAGGACCTGCCGCCCTTGAAGGACAGGCTCAAGTCACTCCTTGCATGAGCGACACACCGCACCTCCAGCATCAACGGCCTCTGGTCACCGTGATCATGCCAGCGTTCAACGCAGCACCCTATATCCGCTGCGCCATTGATTCCGTGCTGGACCAAACGTGGCAGGAATGGGAGTTGATCGTCATCAACGATGGAAGTCGCGACGACACGGCCGCGATCGCCCGCAGCTATGCGGATGCGCGCATCAGGCTGTTGGAGCAGCCCAACAGCGGTGTTTCCAGTGCCCGCAACCGGGGGCTCGATGAGGCCCGGGGCCATTATGTGGCCTTCCTGGATGCCGATGACAGGTTGCCCCCCGGAAGTCTTGAGGCACGGGCCCGTATCCTTGACGCAGACCCCCTGGTGCAGTTCGTGGATGGCGTTGTAATGGCATGGGAACCACCCGGGGGAACGCTCACGACCATCCATGCCCCCGACCACCGGGGCGCCGTGTTCGACCGCCTGATAGCCATGGATGAGGACATTTTCTTCGGACCCTCCTGGATGATCCGGCGTTCGGTCATCGGGGAGGTGCGCTTGCCCGCGCACTTCACCCATGCGGAAGACCTTGCCTTCTACATGACCATTGCGCGGCAGGGTATCTATGCGACCACCCCCGAACAGGTGCTGCATTACCGCGTGGGCCACAGCTCTGCCATGAGCGACCTGCGCGGACTGCATCGCGGATACGTGCACCTGCTGGACCATGCCGCCACCATCGGTGCAGGCGCGGCGGCACTGTTGTACCTGCGCCGACGGATGCGTTCCATCATGGTGCGCTCGTATATCAAGAAAGGGCTGCTGCTGGATGCCCTGCGCACGGCGCTCCTGCCCCTTGGGCGGTCGGTGCCACGCTGATGTGCACGGACAGCGCGTGCGAGCCCCGCCGCCCACTACTTTTGACATGCGTCACCCTCGGACACATGCTCAGCATCCAGAACAAGATCCTCCTCTTCGCCAGCAAATACCTTCCGCTGCCCCAGAAAATGAAATGGCGGATAGGGCTCACGGATGAGATCGCCTTCTGGGAGGGGTTCATCGCCAGCAACTATGCGCCTGTGAACGGAACACCCCCCACCGTGGAAGGCAGGACCCGTTGCGATCCTGGCAGCCCGCTCAGCGATGAACTGAAGGACCTGGTGGCGCATATCAACGAACCCGTTATCCGCATTTTGGACGTTGGATGCGGACCGTTGACAAGGGTCGGCAAGACCATGGAGGGTAAACGCATCGACCTTGTCTGCGTCGATCCCCTGGCGGAGGTCTATACCGAACTCTGCCGCAAGCACCGTGTGCCGGTTCCCGTACCGGTGCAAAAGGGTGAGGCGGAAACCTTGGGCGCCCTGTTCGGTTCGGAGAGCTTCGACCTGATCCATGCGAACAACTGCCTTGACCATGCCTACGACCCGGTACGTGCGATCCAATTGATCATGGACCTGCTGCGGCCGGGATGCTCACTCTATCTGCGCCATGAGATGAACGTTGCAGAGACCGCGGGCTACATGGGCCTGCATCAATGGAACTTCAGGACCGAGAACGGGGCCATGGTCATCGCCGGGCGTGGCAAGGGGGTGAACATGAACGAACTCTTCAAAGGGAAAGCGACCGTGCGCTCGCACGTGGAAGGCAAGTTCCTCGTCAACATCATCACCCGGAACCCCGCCTGAACCGGTAGGCACCGGTGACCGCGGTTGCATGGAACGCAAGAGGAACATTCTCTTCCTGAGCTACTGGAGCCTGCGGGAGCCGCTCACAGCAGCGGCGGTGTTCCCCTACCTGAAGCTGCTGTCGCAGCGCCCTGCGGTGGGACACCTGCACCTGGTGACCATCGAGACCACGCCTGACGAGCACCTGCCCGAAGTGGAGTTCGGTGCGTTGAAGGTGACCGTCCACAAGATCAAGCCTCCGTTCAGGAAACCCTACCTGTTAGCGAAGGCGTTCCTGCAGTTCTATGCGGTGATCGCACTGGCGCGCCTCATCACCCGGCACAACATCGACCTGCTCTTCGCAAAGGCATCCATGGCCGGGGCGCTGGCCTACTTCGCTCACCGCATCACCGGCGTCCCATATATCGTGGAGTCCTTCGAACCGCATTCACTTTACATGGAGGAATGTGGCGTCTGGAGGCGTGGGGGGATCCGGTTCAAGTTCTCCTCCGCCATGGAATCGCTGCAGCTGCGCACCGCAGAGCATGTGATGACGGTGACCCACAACCACCGCGAAGATCTGCTGAAGCAGGGATGCGACCCGGCCCGGATCCATGTGATCCCCTCCATCACCGACCTCGACGCGTTCAAGCCGGACGCCGACGAACGCCGATCCATGCGGGCGGAATTGGGCATACCGGACAATGCGCTGGTGGGCATCTACGTGGGCAAGTTCGGGGGATTGTACCTGGACCAGGAAGCCTTTGAACTCTTCGCCCGCTGTGCGTCCGCGTTCGCACCGTTCCACCTGGTGGTGCTGTCGCCCAGCGACCCTGCTGTCATCATGGAAAAAGCCAGGGCTGCAGGCATGGAACAGGGCAGCGTACATGTCAGGACGGTCCCCCACGTGGAGGTGCCCCGCTACCTGGCCGGCGCGGACCTTGCGTTCAGCACCATCAAGCCCACGCCCATAAAACGCTACCAATGTCCCATCAAGAACGGCGAATATTGGGCGAGCGGGCTTCCCATCCTGACCACCGAAGGCATCTCGGACGAGGACCGGGAACTGAAACAGGGCATCGGTGGCAGCACCTACCGCACGGACCTCAGCGATATCGGCCAGGCGTTCGCCCGCATCCGCGCCATCCTTGCCGATCCCGACCACCGCGAACGGATGATCTCGCTGGCCCGCAAATACAGGTCTGTTGATATCGCAAGGGAGGTGTATGACCGCATCTTGTAGGCGCACCCCGGCAATGCCCGGACCCTCTCAATAAGGGCGCCCCTCCTCCCCGTCCGTATACCATGCCCAATCGAACCTCCTGCCAGCGTTCAGTTGGACCCGGCGTTCGTTCAGGATATGGATGGCGATGTATAGTCCGGACACCATCAACGGCAGGATCGGGATCTTGAACCGCACCAGGGCTCCGAAGTTGGGGGTGGAAATACCGATGATGAAAGCGTAGACCACCACGAAGAAGAAGAACATCTGCAACATGGGATTGAACCTGATCAGTGTGACCAGGTGCCAGAGCCGTGACTTCCATAGAACGACCAGGGTGAGGAGCAGCAGGAACAGGTTCTCGACCGCTGCGATGAGCATCACAACGTTCCTGCTGTCCAGCAGCGTCGGCCGATACAGGCCGGCCATGATGGCCTGGGGCGCCTTGGAGGCCACCCCCGACCAGCTCTTGTCCAACGGACCCAGATCGAAGTAGTTGTCCCCGTAGCGTTGGTTGCGCTTCATGTCCTCCTGGCCCACGATGATCGTATCCAGCGCGTGCTCCAAGGAGAACTTCGACAACCGGTCGCCCATGGCCAGCAGGATAAGATAGGAACCGAGCGCGAACGCAACGATACCAGCGGGCAGTATCAGGAGCCTGAGAAAGGCACTGCGGACCTTTGAGATCCGATGGTAAACGAGCCACAGCAGCGTGGACGGAAGAAGCACCATGAAGATGTACGGTTTCATGGCGAGCAGGATGAGCACGCAAATGACCAGCTGGACCCACGATGAGAGTATCCGCTCCCGCCTGAAGAAAATGGCATCCAATGCATGGATGCTCCAACACATGGCGCTGAACGTGAAGGTGTCCTTGATGATACCCGAACCCCAGAAAACAGCGGATGGCATGAACAGCACCGCGAACGCGAACTTATTCATCAATGAAGGATAGTACCGTACCAACGTTCTGTACAGCCGCCAGACGCCCTCGAACGCGATCGTTGCAATGATCGCACCGGTGAGCAGGAAACTATGAAAACTGATCATCGTTATCGGCGATATCAGCTTCACCAGGAAATACGTTCGATCATCGATGTACACATACCCGATGGGGTATCCGGTCGAAGGGTCGAATATCTTGAACCTGTTCTCCCATGAATTATCCGCCAGGATCGCCTCCATGTAATGAAGTGGATCGGACGCCAATATCTTGGAGAGCGGAATGCTGGAAATGAAAAAGCTTATGGTATCACCATTTCCATAATAATAAAGATATATCATTGAGAAAAGAACAGCTCCGATTATTTTCGTGTACAATCCCCATAAATAAAATTTATATTCAGGATTTTTCTTTATATTACTTAATTTTCTTCGAGAATAAATAACAGCAACAACAAAAGTATATACCGCAACGACCAGGTACTCCCAAAGTGCAATATCGATGGGGCGAACGGCAGCGGCCATGGTAGGCCAAAGATAGACCCACGCATGTCCCGGTGGAGGTGGCGTATCGCTGGACGTACTTCACCCGTCGCGAGAGATCACATCCAGCGAGGCGCGACCGCAACGGTCATGCGACTTCCGGTCCAGCGCCTAATGATGGTAGCCCGATCCCGCCAGGATCGCTTGAGCCCGGTACAACTGCTCGGCGAACAACAGGCGCACCAATTGGTGGGGGAACGTCATCGGGGACAAGGAGAGCAGCAGATCCGCCCGGTTCCTGACAGTATCGGAATGGCCGTACGCGCCCCCCACCAGGAACGCCACCTGCCGCACCCCTTGATCGCGCCAGTTCCCAAGACGGCCGGCGAAGGCCTGGCTCGACAACCCAATACCGCGCTCATCAAGGACCACCACCCGCTCACCCGGTCGCAACTGCGCCAACAAGCGTTCGCCCTCCACCCGTTGCTGGTGGGCGGCATCACCCCGCCCCTCTTCAGGGACCACCACTTCCTGCACCTCCCACGCCCGGCGTACACGATCCAAGTATTGGGCCACCCCATCCTGTACGAACCCCCGGTCCGTGCGCGATACCCATATCACTTTGATCTTCATGTCGTTCGGACTGTTGGTAACTCTCCGGGAGCCTCCGGTGAAGTTCGGCCCGGTATTTGCAAATTTCGGCTCAAATGAGCCTCCCCATGAGCCACCCCCTTGTGCTATTGGTGTCCCTGCTGCTGACCGTGGGTATCCACGCCCAGGACCCCGCGCGTGACAAGGTGGTGCAGGCCATGCGCACCGGCAATGCCGCTGCATTGTCCGCGCAGTTCATCGCGAACATCGACCTCACCATCAAGGAAACCTCCGAAGTCTACAGCCGATCGCAGGCGGAGCAGATCGTCCGCAAGTTCTTCAACGACCACCCTCCCGTGGACCTGGTGATCGAGCATAGCGGCGTAAGCAAATTCGGAGACGAGTACTTCATTGGGATCCTCCGCACCCGCAACGGGTATTTCCGGGTGACCTTCTTCCTGAAAAAGGTGGGCGATGCCAAGTTGGTCAAGCAACTGCGCATCGAGTCGAGCAAGAACGACCTTTGACCGGTGCTTCATCCCGAGATCTCAGCCCTGATCGACCTTGCCCTGCACGAGGACATCGGTGACGGCGACCATTCTGCATTGGCAACGATACCGGTGGACGCGCGTGGAGCGGCCCGCCTGTTGGTGAAGGGAACGGGTGTGCTCGCCGGTGTGGATCTCGCCTGCCACCTCGTGGAACGCTTCGATCCGTCGCTCCGCATCCGTGTCTTCCTGCAGGATGGCGCACGGGTGCAGCCCGGGGACGTGGCATTCACCATCAACGGCCCCTCCCGCAGCATCCTCACCATCGAGCGCCTGGTGCTTAACTTCATGCAACGCATGAGCGGCATCGCCACCCTGACCGACCGCCACGTGGCAGCGGTGGAGGGGACCGGATGCCGGGTGCTGGATACCCGGAAAACGACGCCGGGGCTGCGGGCGGTGGAGAAATGGGCGGTTCGTATCGGAGGTGGCCACAACCACCGGCATGGGCTGTACGACATGATCATGATCAAGGACAACCATGCCGACCTGTGCGGGGGCATCCCCCAGGCCATCGCGGCGGCACGGAAATACCTTGCGGCCAACTCCATGTCGCTGCCCATCGAAGTTGAAACCCGCAACATGAAGGAGGTGGAGCAGGTGCTGGCCATCGGAGGTGTGCAGCGCATCATGCTCGACAACTTCAGCCCCTCCCTGTTGGCGGAGGCTGTGCAACGCATCGGTGGATCGGTGGAGACCGAAGCGTCGGGCGGCATCACGCTGGATACGATCGCGACCTATGCCGCAACCGGTGTGGACATGATCTCCGTGGGCGCCCTTACCCACAGCGCCACCAGCCTCGACCTGAGCCTCAAAGCGATCTGAGCGCATGGTCGAACGCATGGTACGAAAGGCGCTGTTCTCGAGCCCTTCCCGCCAACTCATCCGATGGATGCGGCGTGTTGTGCTGCCCGGATTCGAAGGGTTCGACCTCTACCAGATCCTCCGCTTCTTCCTGTCCGCCATGGCACAGGGCCGCATCATCACGCGTGCCTCGGCCATCTCGTTCAAGCTGTTCCTGTCCTTCTTCCCCGCGGTGATCGTGCTGCTCACCCTCATCCCCTACATACCGGTCCCTGATTTCCAGGAACGCCTGCTCGGGGCTTTCCGCCAGATGATGCCACTTGAGGTGTACCGCTTTGTGGAATCCACGCTGCACGACCTGTTGGTGAAGAAACACGGAACCCTCCTGTCGATCAGTTTCATCTCCGGCCTGTACCTCGCGAGCAACAGCATCGACGCCATCCTGGAAGGGTTCAGCGGCAGTACGAACCTCGCCAGGTGGCACAGCGCCCTCAAGCAGCGCATGCTCAGCCTGGGACTCTTGCTGGCCCTCACCGTCCTGATGGTCATCGCCATCCCTGTGTTCTCCCTTACAGACCTCGTTCTCAGTCGCCTGTTGGAGTTATCCATCCTCACCAGTTCCCTGGAGGTGTACGTGCTGCTCGCCGCCAAGTGGATCCTCTCCATCCTGCTGGTCATGACCTCCGTATCGCTGTTGTACACCGCTGGCGACCCGGCGGCCAGGCGCTTCAAGGCCTTCTCACCGGGCTCCATCCTGGCCGTGTTCCTCATCATGCTCATATCACAGGGACTGGCCTATGTGTTCAGCAACATCACGGACTACAACGCGCTTTATGGTTCCATCGGGGCGATCCTGGCGGTGCAGCTGTGGATCTATTTCAACATGATCGCCCTGTTGGTGGGCTACGAGCTCAACATCAGCATCGCCCGTGCCAAACGCCAGCACAGTCCACGCCTCGCGGTGCGACCAGCCGTGCCGGGTGAGGCCGCCGTGGGATAACTTGGCGGGCGCATGCGTCCAGCCCTCCTGCTCCCACTTGTGCTCCTCTGCGCCAACATCTCCGCACAGGAGTTCCACGACAAGCGTCCGCCGAACACCTACCGCAACGCGGACAACCCGCACTATTGGAGGAACCGCCCCCCCTATCCGGGCTATTGGCAGCAGGATGTGCACTACATCATCAAAGGCCGTTTGGACGATGCACGGGACCGGCTGAAGGCGGACCTTGCTCTGTACTACCACAACAACTCACCCGACACCCTGCACTGGGTCTTCTTCCACCTCTACCAGCAGGCCTACGAACCGGGCTCCTATGCGGACCTGCTGGAGAACGAAGGGAGCCCTTCAGCACCCCGCCAGGAACGCGTGGGCACGGTGGTGCACCGGATCGCGGATGACGAAGCTCCCCTGCGTACCGAACAGGACGACACCGTATTGAAGGTGTGGTTGAACCGCCCACTGCCACCGGGCGAAAGGACCACCTTCCGCATCGACTTCACCACCTACTGGGCCATGGATGTGCAGCGTCGCATGAAGCTGTTCAACGCATGGGGGAGCAAGCACTACGATGGCGTGCACTGGTATCCCCGCATCGCGGTGTACGACCGCCGCATGGGCTGGGACACGCAGCAGCACCTGGGCAACGAACTGTATGGCGACTTCGGCACCTTCGATGTGCACCTTGACCTGCCCCACCACTACATCCTGGACGCCACCGGATGGCTGCAGAACCCGGAGGAGGGGATGCCGGCCGATCTGCGCGGCAAGCTCGACATCACCAACTTCAAGGACAAGCCGTGGAACGAGCCACCATCGGAGATCCTTCGGCCCGACACGAACCAGCGCAAGGTGTGGCGGTTCCATGCTGAGAACGTGCATGATTTCGCCTTCACCGCCGACCCCACCTACCGCATCGGCGAAGCAAGCTGGAACGGTGTGAAGTGCGTGGCGCTCGTGCAGGAGCCGCATGCCAGCGGCTGGCAGAACGCAGCTGCCTACACCGCCCGCATCATCGAGGTGTTCAGCACCGACTTCGGCACCTATGCGTACCCCAAGATGATCGTGGCCGATGCGCGCGATGGCATGGAATATCCCATGCTCACGCTGGATGGTGGCCGTGATCCCGACTACCGGGGCCTGCTCGTGCACGAGGTGGGCCACAACTGGTTCTATGGCATGCTCGGCAACAACGAGACCTACCGCGCATTCCTTGACGAGGGCTTCACGCAGTTCCTGACCGCATGGGGCCTGGAGCGCATCGATGGCGACACCCTGGTGAGCGATCCGCCCCGGACGGCCTACGAACGGCGTCACCTCCGCACCGAACGCCCCCGGGACAGCGAGGTCTACAACTCCTTCCAGCGCGATGCCGTGCGTGACCGGTTGCCCGCCATCAACACACACAGCGATGAGTTCGGTTATTGGGAGCGGCGTGACAAGGGGGGCTACGGCCATGTCTACACCAAGACGGCAACCATGCTCTACAACCTCCAATACGTGCTGGGAGACTCTGTGTTCCTGGCCGCCATGCGCCACTACGTCGATCAATGGCGTACGTGTCACCCCTACCCGGAGGACATGCAGCAGAGCTTCACCGACGCCACCAAGCGCGACCTGTCCTGGTTCTTCGACCCCTGGATAACGACGGACAAGCGGATCGACTATGCGGTGGGCCGCATCACCGGCCGGATGCGGAACGAAGGACAGACGATCACCCTGCACCGCAAGGGGGATCTGCCAATGCCGCTCGACATCCAGGTGGTGGGGCGCGATGGGCGGCGCCACAACTACCACATCCCCATCAACTGGGACGTGAAACCCACCAATGCAGAGCTTTTGCCGCGGTGGATCGGGTACGATGACCTGCAACGCAGTTACACGGCACGCGTTGACATCCCCTCCGGCATCGACGATGTGATCATTGACACCACCCTGCGGCTGGGAGATTCCTACCTGTTGAACAATCGCGCGCGCATGCCCGCGCACATCACCTTCGACCACCACCTGCGCCAGCCGCCCGACCGCGCGGCCTACGAGGGGTTCGTGCGCCCTGACCTGTGGTGGAACGGCTTCGACGGCATCAAGGCCGGTGTGCACTTCCACAGCGGATACATGCGCTACAAGCATCGCATCCGGGCAAGTGCATGGCTGAACACAGGCATCCTGCAATACCTGCCACCAGGGCATCCCTCCAAGATGGACACCATCCCCGGCAGCGCGGACAACACCTATCGACCGATCTCCTTCAACTTGAACTACCGCAACGGCACTGAGAAGCTCCTGCGCGGTTCCTCAGTGGAGCTGTTCGCGCGTGTTCTCGATGGGCTGGAGCGCTACGGTGGGCGATTCGAATGGGAGTTGCCGAACAACAGTACCACCGCTTCGGTGAGCATGGTGTACCTGCTGCGGCGTGACAGCAGCGACCGCACCTACCTGCTGTACCCCGACCTGTGGGAACTGGACCGGCTGAACGGCTATGTGGAGACCGCGCTGCGCCACCGCTACCGGCATCGCACCGGGCGCGGCGATCTGCGTGCCGAACTGCGCAGCAGCGCCGTGGGATCACAGAGCCGCTATGCCTGGCTGCGCATGAGCAGCATTCATGTACAACGGCTTGGTGGCCTGGAACTGCGCACCCGTGGCATGGCACAATACGGCACCGGAAGCATCCCCCGCGAAAGTGCGCTCTACCTCGCCGGCGCCTCACCAGAAGAACTGATGGAGAACAAATACGTGCGCAGCATCGGTTTCGTCCCGTATGAGTTCCTGGGGTTTGGCGGTGCGGCGAACCACTTCGCCCAGGGTGGCGGTCTGGGACTTCGCGGATACGCGGGTTACCTGGCACCCGAGGTCGTCGATGGCGAACTGATCTTCACGAACCTCGGACACAGCGGCGTATCGGCAAGTGCCGAACTGGACCTCGACGGGCTGGTGCGCTGGCGCCCGGGAAAGGTGGCGCGCTACATGCACCTGGACGTGTATCTGTTCGGCGATGTGGGTTCCATGGGGTATCGGCAGGCGCGCGGTGATGATGCCTTGCTGCGCTTTGCTCCGCTGCGCGCTGATGCAGGCCTGGGCGCAGCCTTCACCATCAAGCGCTTCGGTCCCCTGTCGGACATCGAACCGCTCACCATCCGGTTCGACCTACCCCTGCTGCTAAGTGCGCTGCCGGCGGGCGAGGGAGACCACTTCGGCTTCCGGTATGTGGTGGGGATCGGACGCAGCTTCTGAAACATGATGGTACGGCTTCCTGCCCTTCTATTCCTGGTGCTGGTCCCGATCCTGTTGCGCGCACAGGATCCGACCGGAAAATGGACAACGATCGATGACAACACGGGCAGACCGCGCAGTGTGGTGGACCTTCAGGTGAGCAATGGTGTGCTCAGCGGCAGGATCGTGGACCTGCATGAGCGATCCAACCTGGACAAGCGCTGCGGGAAATGCCCCGGTGACCGGAAGGACCAGCGCATCGTGGGGCTGGAGATCATCCGTGGAATGAGGCTGAGCGATGGCACATGGAGCGGTGGCACCATCCTGGACCCCGAGAGCGGCAAGGTCTATGACTGCAAATTGTGGCTCGAGAACGGCAGGCTCATGGTACGCGGGTATCTCGCCTTCTTCTTCCGGACACAGGAATGGATCCGGTGAAAATGAACAACACCATGAAGGTGGCCTACTGCGCCCCACAGGCCTTCCACTTCGTACGGAAGGACGTGGAAGGGCTCGGAACCCGATGTACGGTCCTGGTGCACCTGTTCGAGCATGGCCCCAACTGGATGCTTCCCATTGACCTTGCGGCGCAGCTCCTCTTCCTGTTGAAGGCCCGGATGGCAGGCGTGCGCCAGGTGTTCGTCCATTTCGGTGGTTACCACGCGCTGCTTCCCATCCTGCTGGGGTTCCGCACACACGTGATCATCGCAGGCAGCGATGCGTGCTCGTTCCCCGGCATCAACTACGGAGGCTTCCGGAAGCAACCGCTTGCAGCTGTGCTGCGCTTCGTGTACCGGCAAGCCGATACGCTCCTGCCGGTCCATGCCTGCCTGGAACACTTCACGAACGCATACAGCGACCATGGCCCGACAGCCCAGGGATACGGAACACTGACCGGTGCTGCCACCGCCCGGAGCGTGGCCATCCCCTATGGCTTCGACGCCATGCGGTGGTCACTGCCCGAAGCCACAGCCACGCGGCAAGGTGCGATATGTGTGGCCTATGGGGCACGGTGGAATGATGCCGTTCATCACCGCAAGGGGCTCGACAAGATCATCGCGTGTGCCGCATTGATGCCGGACCTGCAGTTCACCATCGTGGGGGTGGCGGACGTATCGGGCTATGGCAACGTGCCGACGAACGTCACCGTTCGGGGCAGGGTAAGCCCGGAACGACTGCATGAACTGCTCATCCAGCACTCGCTTTACCTGCAGCCTTCCGTCATGGAAGGCTTCCCCAACGCCGTGTGCGAAGCAATGCTTTCCGGCTGTGTGCCCGTGGTCTCGCAGATCACCTCCATGCCCTCGATCGTAGATGGTCTTGGAGAGGTGATGGAGCATCATGAAGCAGCCGTCCTGAAGGCTTCGATCGAACGCATCCTGGGTGACCCTGAACGCACTTCTCATTCCACGCGATCCAAGATCCGGGACAGGATCGCACCTTTGACGATCGAAGAACGCATCACGGCGCTGTTGTCCGTGATGGACCAACACGGATCCGAATGAGCCTCCTGCGTGCGATCGCAAAACCGGTGTACCGCGTGTTGAACACCCTGCTGGGCAAGGCACGGGCCGCCCAAAGCGCCCGCATACCCAGCGTGGAACTGGCGCATCGGCACCTCGCCAACCTTCGCATCGTCACGGATCGCAAAGCCTTCCTGGAGCAGCTTCCGAAAGGAGGGGTGGTGGCTGAAGCAGGTGTGGACCATGGTGACTTCTCCGCCATGATCCTGGACATCACGCGACCACAACGCCTGCACCTCATCGACATGTGGTCCAGCAAGCGCTACCACGGCGGGCTGCAAGACATCGTTCGCAACAAGTTCAAGACACAGATCGCTTCGGGCCAGGTGCACATCGACCTGGGCCTTTCCACTGATGTCCTGCAACGCTACACGGATGCCACCTTCGACTGGGTCTACATCGACACCGACCACGGGTATATCGTAACGGCTGCGGAATTGGAGCTATGCCGCTTGAAGGTGAAGCCGGGAGGCATCATCGCGGGACATGATTACGTGACCGGGAATTGGGATGGCGGCGTGCGCTATGGTGTGGTGGAGGCCGTCCATGAATTCTGCGTGAAGCATGACTGGGAGCTGTTCCTGTTGACACACGAAACGGACCGGCACCTCAGCTTCGCCATCAGGAAGATCGGCTGACCCGATCAGTTCCGGCCCACCATGGCACGCAGCTCCGCCAGCACTCCCGTGCGGCGAACGAACGGCAACATCACGGCCGCCGCAACGAACAGGCGCAACAGCATATCGCCCCAGGCCTTACCGGAGGATGGTAACAGCCACATGGCCAGCATCGCGCCGCCGAGCGCCACCATGCACCAGCCAGTGCGACCCGACCATGGCCACAACCGGTAGCGCTTCCACAGGAACCACGTACGATAAGCGTTCACCGAAGCCAGCGAGAGCAGCGTGGCCCATGCGGCGCCCTCGATGCCCATGGAACGCACCAGGATGAAGTTGGCCACCACGTTGATCACCAACATGCTCAGGCTGCTCCATGCATCGAGGCGGTATGCCTTGGACATGCTGATGATGCCCACGCTGAGACCGATGGAACTGGTAAGCAGGTAGGCCATCCCTATGATGAGCGAGATGCGTGACGCGTGGGCGTAATCAGCGGGAAGAAAACCGAAGAACACATCGCTGGCAGCCCAAAGCAACAGGTAGCAAAGGCCTGAAACGAGCAACATCATGAAGGAGGAGCGCTCGTACATGGAGGTGATGGCCGCATGGTCCCTGCGTCGCCACGCATCCGCCAGGTGTGGAACCGCCGCCTGCGTGAGTGCACGACCCGGCGTGGCGATGACCGAACCGAAGTAGAAGGCCACCGCGTAATGTGCCACATCCGTCAAAGCATCACGCCCGAGAAGTGCACCGATCATCAGCTGGTCCATATTGCCCAACACCATCCCGGCCAGGCTGGCCGAAAGGGTGAAGCCGCTGTAGATCATCATGCTGCGGCGCAGGCGGCGCGGCCACCAGCGATGCCGCCAACCGGTCACCAGCAGGCCCTGCCTCCACAGATCGGCAGCAAGGGCCACCGTGGTGACCAGGAACACGCCCACGTACAGCAGCAGGAACAGCCGGAACGGCATCGGATCGATCGCCTGCCAGGCGATGAGCGCCGTTTGGCCGATGCGCAGCACGAATTCACGCAGGAAGGTGGGCTGCACCGTGCGGTGCAATGCGCGGCTGTAGCTGCGCAAAAGGATGAACACGATCTCCGAGAACACCAGCGGAAGCACCAGCAGACCAAGATGCCCGTATAGCGCATTGCGGTCGGCAAAGACCTGGGTAAGCCATGGATGGGCCAGCCAGAGCAACGCCATGCTGGCAAGGCCCGTGGCCAGCGCGAACAGCAGGATGCCCGAAAGCATGCCCCGGTGCGCCCGTTCACGGTCGCGGAAGTAGGGGAAGTAGCGGATGATCGTGTTCTCGGCGCCCAGTTGAGCGATCTGCGCAGCCATCGTCGTCACCGACAGCAAGAGGCGCGTAAGGCCGAACTCATCGGTCTGCAGCACCTTCGGGTACAGCACCACCACATTGACAAAGCCGAGCGCGATGCCCAGGTAGCTGAGGAGCGCATTGAGGGTGGCCTGGCGGATCACTGTGCCCATGACGCGCCGAAGCTACCCAAGCCGGTGCAACAGCGCCGCCATCCGCCCTGCCAATTCACGGCGGTCATACTGTGGATCCGGCCGGGCCTGCGGCGTACCATTGGCCAGCAAGGCCCGCAGCCGACCCACCTGCGCAGGATCGGGATCGCGTGGCATCAACAGCCGGCCGTCCAGCACCCGTGCCACGTCAGCTTCGGCAGGGCCCACCGCCACCACCGGTCGCCCCACAGAGAGGTACTCGTACAACTTACCCGGCAGAATACCAGCGCTGTTGGGCGTGTCGTTGATGGGCAGCAACAACACCCTGGCACGCTGCATGGCGCGCATGGCTTCTGCATGGCTCACCCGGCCGGCCCGTTCGATGTACCCACCAAGACCGGCGGCGGTGGCGCTCTCCACCACGCTGTGGTCCACCGGACCGATGAAGCGCAGTACGAAGCGATCGCGCAGTTCGGCATCGGTCTCCATGCGCAGGGCAAGTGCCTTCCACAGTCCGGGCAGGTCCCGGGTGGCGCTCATGCTGCCCACATGCACCAAGCTCCAGCGCTCATCCACGGGTTCAGGCGGATGAGGCACATCGGCACCATCGTAACCGTTGGTGACCACTTCCACCGCACGACCGCCGATGCGTGCCAGGTCGCGCGCCCAACTCCAACTGACGGTGACCACCGCGTCGGCCTCCTGCAGCACCGTACGCTCCAAGCGATGGTGCCGGCGGTCGGCCCACCGCGATAACTTCAGCTGTCCATAGTAGTCGATGTCGGTCCATGGATCGCGGAAGTCGGCCAGCCATGGGATACCGGTGGCCTGCTTGAGCCTCCACGCGATGAGGTGCATGCTGTGCGGAGGACCTGTGCTCACGATCGCATCCACCGGGTGCTGGTGCAGGTAGGCTGTGAGGTGGCGCACGGAAGGACGCACCCACCATACCCGGGCATCAGGAACAAAGAAGTTGCTGCGCACCCACAGGGCAAGGTCCTCCTTCCACCCGCCGCTGCTGCGTTCGCTGAGGAAGGCGGTCTGCACCCGCTCATCCTGGCGGCGACCCGTGAAGCGCTTGTAGAGGCTGAAAGGTTCGGTGATCGGGCGCCTGATCACTTCCACCCCCGCACCGACCTCCTTCACCAAGCCCGGATCCTCGGCAGCCATCTCCGGGTTGGATGGAGTGTACACCACCGGCTGCCAGCCATGCTCGGGCAGGTACTTGCTCATCTTCAACCAGCGGTACACACCCGCGCCACCGTTGGGCGGCCAGTAGTAGCTGATGATGAGCACCCGCTTCATGCGGCAGGCTCCTGCGAACGCACGCGGCGGAACAAGGCACCAATGACCAGCAACAGCACCGCGATGCTGGCGGCCATGCTCACGTTCTGTCCGGTGCGGTAGGGGCGGCTCTCCAAGCGGAACACCACCTCGTGCTCACCGGCCGGCAGGGCGATGCCACGCAACACATAGTTGGCGCGGAAGTGCGGAACGGGCTTGCCATCGATGTAGGCCTGCCAGTCGGGACCGTACCAGATGGCGCTCATCACCGCAACGCCACCCTGCGAGGAACGGCTGCGGTAGCGGAGCTCGTTGGTGGCGTAACGCTCCAGCGCGATCGATGCGGACGGATCGGCAATGGCCTTGGCCCCACCCACCAGCGGCCGTTCACGCTCATCCACCAGCACGGTGCGCGCAGGATCGATGGTGCCCAACGTGGTGATCTCCTCATCAGCGCTCTTCACCCAACGCAGTTCATCCACGAACCAGGCGCTGCCCAATGCATTGGTGTTGAGGATGGGGGCACGCTCCGCACTGTAGATCAGGTGGCGCGTGTTGAGCATGTTGAGCACGCCCTCCCGCGCCAGCAGGCTGTCCATGGCAGGGATGGAGGTGCCGCTCTGGAGCGCCGTGATCACCCGCTGTAGGGCCGGTGAGAGGTGGAACTCGATCAGCTCCTGGTAGCGCTTCAGCTTGGCTCCGTGGTAACCGCCCACGCTCTTGTGGAAGTAGCTGACCTTGGGATCGTTGAACGGATCGGCCAGGGTGAGCACACGGTGGTCCGCTGCGCGCCGCAACGCTGCGAAGCGCAGGAGCTCCTCCTCGTCCTTGCCCACCATGCGGTCGCGGCCCTGTTCATCGGCGCGTGCGGCCTTGGTCTTGGTGAGGAGATCCTGGAAGATGGCATCAGCGGCCGGGCTCCATTCGGCCTGCAGGATGGCCTTGTCCGCCGCAGTGGGCTTGAAGGGCAGTCGGCTCGCGCGTTCATCCTCCCAGCTCAGGTAGCGGCCGCGCTCCTTCTCGTTGTTCACGTAGCGCTTATCGACCACCCACAGATCGACCAGGACCAGCAGGCCCATGGCACCCACCACGAGACCGCGGCCCAGCTTGCCGCGACCATGCAACCATAACAGCAACAGTCCGGCCACCACGAAGCCCAGGCTGCGCCACACGTCAGCCCGGAACACATCCACGCGCAATGCCCTCAAGTCGTCCACGAACGCCTGCACCTGTGCTTCGCCACCAGCAGCAGCTTGGGCGGTGTAGCGCTCCTGTTCGGCATCGCTGATGAACAGGAAGAAGGTGGTCGGCATCACCGCGAAGGCGAGCAACAGCACCACGAGCCCACCACCCACCATCAGATCGCGCTTCTCGGTGGCCTTGTCCCACGCCCCAGCGCGAAGCCGCTCATCAAGGTAGCGGATGGCGAGGACGGGCACAGCAAGTTCCACGATGACAAGGATGATGGTGACCGCGCGGAACTTGCTGTAGCCCGGGATATGGTCCAGGAAGAAGTCGGTGAGCGGCATGTAGTTGTGGCCCCAGCTGAGCACGAGCGTGAGCAACAGACCGCTGAAGAGCGCGTAGCTGAGCCTATCACGCCAGAAGGCCAGACCGCTCAACAGGTAGGTGAACATGAGGACCCCGGCCAGTACCGGGCTTTCGATGAGCAGGAGCACCGCGATGAGGGGCACTGCGGCCAATACCCACCAGCGCGCGGCACCTTCGGCCCGCGCCAGCGACAGCAGCATCAACAGCACCACGAGCGCACCGATGTACACCGGACCGGAGGTGAAGCGCTGATCACCCCAATAGCTATTGATGTAGCCACCGTCCTGATACTCCTTGAGCACCGCATTGCGGAAGGCAGGGTCCTTGATGGCCTGCAGGTCCTCCTGCGAGCGTATGATGGACCCGGACGCTCCACCCTTCGTGTTGGGCACCAGCAGGGTGAAGCTCTCCTGCTTGCCGTAGCTCCACGCGGTCACATAATCGCGGTCGAGGCCGCTGGTGCGAATGCCTGAGGCTGCGCTGCCATCGGGCAGGATGGTAAGCTCGCTGCGGCCGCGGGTGGTGTACTTGCCATACTCCCACGTGCTCCAGAGCGATCCGATATTGCAGGCCAGGGCGAGCAGCACGGCCACCACACCAATGCCTGCACGCTGCACCAGCTCGCCAATACGGCCCGAACGGATGAAGCCCACCGCTTCGGCCAGCGCGAAGAGCAGCAGCACGATCGCCATGTAGTACGTGATCTGCACGTGGTTCATGGCGATCTCCAGGCCCAGGAAGAGCGCCAGCAATGCCCCGCCCCACCAAGCCCTGTCGCGGAACAACAGAATGGTGGCACCCAGCACCATGGGCATGTACCCGATGGCATTGGCCTTGCTGTTGTGGCCGGCTTCGAGGATCACGAAGAAGTAGGAGGAGAAGCCGAAGGCGACCGCGCCGACAATGGCCAGCCAGGGATCCACACGCATGCAACGCATGAGGATGTACATGCCCAGGAGGTATAGGAACAGGAAGCTGGCCGGACGCGGAAGGAAGCCATGGAAGGCGGAATCGGCGAACCGCAGCAGGTTGCCGGTCCAAAGCACCGTGATCTGGTAGGCCGGCATGCCGCTGAACATGCTGCCTGTCCAGAGCGGGTCCTCGCCGCTGGCATCACGGTGCTCCAGGACCTCCTGGGCCATGCCCTGCCAGTTCTTGAGGTCACCCTGAACCAGGTGCCGACCCTCAAGCACCGGGCTGAAATAGAGCAGGCTCAGGGCATAGAAGAGCGCCAGTGCGGAGAGCACCGGCAACAGGGAGCGCCATTGGATGTGTTTCATGGAGGTGCGTTGGGCGGCGACGGCTAGTTGATCTCCTCGAATTCGGCGTCGATGATGGTGGCGCCTTTCCTGCCTCTGGGGACTGCGGTATCACCAGGCCGTTCGATGCGAACCTCACCAGCGGGCCTGGGCCGTTCCTGGTTCCGGTGCACGGGTGGTGTGCGCTGCTGCTGGTAGCGGAGCAGCATCCGCAGCAACCACCAGAGCGCCACAAGCACCAGGATCGTGCGTAAGGTGCCCGTGAAACTGGCCTCGAGGACGGTCATGGCAGGAGGTCAAAGATAGCCGAAGCCCTTTGCCAGCGTGGAAGTCCGTACCTTTACGGCATTCCCGGCGCCGTTGGTGCGCCTTTCCCCCTCCCCTTCCCCTACTGAGATGTCCTCTTTCGACGCGC
>CAZLGY010000001.1:24646-67603 GCA_964559165.1 uncultured Chryseobacterium sp. | reverse complement strand
TGGAGATGAAGGAGAAGAAGGACCGTGTGGACGATGCGCTGCACGCGACCCGCGCTGCGGTGGAGGAAGGCATCGTGCCCGGCGGGGGTGTGGCCTACATCCGCGCCCAAAAGGTGCTGGAGAAGATGGAGGGCGTGAACAATGACGAAACCACCGGTATCGGCATCGTGCGTCGCGCCATTGAGGAGCCCCTGCGCCAGATCGTGGCGAACGCAGGCCTGGAGGGCAGCATCGTGGTCCAGAAGGTGCGCGAAGGCAAAGCCGACTACGGCTTCAACGCTCGTACCGAGGAGTATGAGAACATGCTCGCCGCCGGTGTGATCGACCCCACCAAGGTGACCCGCGTAGCACTTGAGAACGCTGCATCGATCGCCAGCATGCTGCTCACCACCGAGTGTGTGATCAGCGAGGAGAAGGAGGAGAAGGCCCCCATGCACGGCCACGGTGGCGGCATGGGCGACATGGGCGGCATGATGTAAGCATCATTGCTTCCTGCGAAGAATGGGCGGGCCCCGGTCTTTCGGCCGGGGCCTGCTGCGTTCCGGTGATCCGGCATGAACCTTGTCATCCGGTACGTGTACCGCCTTGCACACCTTTGCCTCATAACCAACCCATCATGGTTCGCCCAACACTTCTCCTGGCCGGTTCCTTCCTCGTATCAACACTGCATGCCGTTGAAGGTGAGCGCAGCGTTGCCAGCCGCATCACCGAAGCGCGGGTGTTCCTGGCCGGAGCACAGGTGACCCGGACCGCGGCCACCACACTGCCTGCTGGCAGCAGCACGCTCGTTTTCACCGGGCTGGCGCAGGACCTGGACCCCCAGAGCATCCAGGTGACAGGGAAGGGCGGCTATTCCATCCTGAGCGTGAACCACAGGATGAACTACCTCACCGAAAGCCCGAAGAAGAAGGAGATCGAGGAGTTGCAGGCCCGGATGCGCAAGGTGGACAAGGAGTGGGCGCACGAGAAAGCCATGCAGGATGTATGGGTGAACGAGGAACAGCTGTTGAACAGGAACAGCAGCATCGCAGGGCAGCAGAGCGGATTGACGGCGGCGCAGCTCACGGCGGTGAACGACTATGTACGCGAACGGATGAAAATGGTCAAGGGCGGCTGGCTTACACAGCAGGAGAAGCTCACGACCCTGCAGGAGGAAAAGGCCCGGCTGCAGCAACAATTGCAGCACTACCAAGCACAGGCCCCCCGCCCCACCAGCGAAGTGGTGGTGGACATCGATGCACGGTCCGAGGTCGCGGCCACCTTCACGCTGAACTACTTCGTCGGTTCGGCGGGCTGGGTACCCGCCTACGACCTCCGCGCCCAGGCGGTGGGACAACCGATCGACCTGCTGATGAAGGCCCAGGTGGTGAACAACACCGGCGAGGATTGGGACCGGATAGCCTTGAGCCTGAGCAGCGGCAACCCAACCCTGGGAGGGGTGATGCCGGACCTTCAACCCTGGACGCTGTACCCCTTCCGGACCACCCATCGGGCCATGGCCCTGGACTCCCGCCAGAGGGGCCCTGAAGAAGCTCCGGCCAAGATGGAAATGGAGGGTGCCACGCTTGCGCTGGGATCCGATGCGGAAGTATTGCTGACGACCACGCTGCAACAGCGTACCACCACGGCAGAATTCCGGATCGAGCGCAATTTCAGCGTACCCAGCGATGGTGCAGCGCACCTTGTGGCGGTACAGAACCACACGATCAACGCCACCTACACGCATTACGCCACACCCAAGCTCGACCGTGATGCCTTCCTGTATGCGCGAACCACGGGCTGGGAGGAGTTGAGCCTGCTGCCGGGAGAGGCCAACGTGTTCTTCGAGGGAACGTTCGTGGGCAAGAGCTACCTCCAGCTGGACCAGCCCAAGGATACACTGGACATTTCCCTTGGCCGTGACAGGGGCGTGGTCATCGAGCGCCTGAGGCGCAGGTCAACGAATGAGAAGGCCATCGTGGGTGGCAAGCGCACAGTGACCATCGGCTGGGACATCACGGTCCGGAACACCAAGGGCACCGCCGTTGAACTTGTGTTGCGCGACCAATACCCGCTGAGCCCGCAAAGCGAGGTGGAAGTGCGCCTGAAGGAAGATGGAAGCGCAAGCGTGGATGCGGACCGCGGCATCCTGGCCTGGACGATGAAGCTTGAGCCCAAGGGGACGCGCAAGGTCGGCTTCAGCTATGAGGTGAAGCACCCGAAAGACCTTCCAGTGGCGTTGGAGTAGGGCTGTACGAACCGATCCACCGGAGCAACCCGGAGACCTCCGAACGGTGACCATCACATCGTCAGGCGGCACCCACCTGGCGCAGGTGCATCAAATGGCTCCACAGCGCACTGCGGAGCGAGGGGAACTCACGGTACTGCACGTTGCACTCGGCGCACACCTGCTTGAGCCGCTTGTTGATCTCCGGGTAATGTACATGGCTGATGCGGGGGAACAGGTGGTGCTCCACCTGGAAATTGAGCCCACCGAAGAGCCAGTTCCAAACCTTGTTGTGCGTGGCGAAGTTCACGGTGGTGTTCACCTGGTGAACGGCCCACTCGTTCTCGATCCGTGAGCCGTCGGTCGAGGGGTCCACGAAATCGGTATGCTCCACCACGTGGGCCAGTTGGAAGACCACCGCGATGAACAAGCCGGTGACGAACACCATGACACCATACCCGACCAGGGTGGGTACAACGCCAGCATAGACCATGGGCAGCACCAGGAAGGTGGCCACATACCCGACCTTGGTGGCCCAGAAGACAAGGTGGTCTTTCAGGGCCAGGGGTTTCATACGGGTGTTATCAGCGATCTTTCCTGTGAAATACTTCTTCATGTCGTTGAAGAAGATCCAGAACAGGTAGGTAAGCCCGTACAGGAGGAGGCTGTAGATGTGCTGGAACCGGTGGAACCAATACCGGGGCTGTCCTTCATGCACGCGCACCCACGGTTTGATATCGATGTCATCGTCCATGCCCTCGATGTTGGTGAAGGTGTGGTGGTTCTCATTGTGCTTCATCTTCCAGAACTGCACACTGCCGCCGAGCAGGTTGAGCGAATGGCCCATGAGCTCATTGACCCATTTGCGGCTGCTGTAAGAGCCATGGGCACCGTCGTGCATGACGTTGAAACCGATGCTGGCCACCACAAGGCCGAGCAGGGCGCACAGGACGAGCGCCAGCCAGGTGCTGGAAGGCGTGAAAAAGACGAGGACCACATAGAGCCCCACAAGTGCTGACAGCAGGACGGCGGTCTTCCAATAAAGACGGCGGTCGCCGGTCTTCTTGAGGTCGTTCTCCCGGAAATAGGCTTCGGTGACCTCCCGCAGGCGCTGGAAAAAAACAGGTGGGGTCTTGGCGAACGAGGGGCTTGACATGGTTGCTCGAGGACCGGTTGGGGAGCCCAAAGGTACTCCGGTTGACGATGCGGATCCCGGCATATGGACATGGGGATGCTTGACCCGATCGGTTTTCCACCTACTTTCGTAGCGCCCAACGGCCGGGGCGTTCTTTGGCGAGAGCTCCACGGCACAGGCAAGATCAAACAAACACAGTCAGTAGAACTCATGAACATTTACGTCGCCAACGTTCCTTACTCTGTCAAGGACCAGGACCTTCACGAGCTGTTCGCTCCCTTTGGGGAAGTGACCTCGGCGAAGATCATCATGGACAGGGCCACCAACCGCAGCCGTGGTTTCGGGTTCGTGGAAATGGCCAATGATGAAGCGGGCCGCGCAGCCATTGAAGCGACCAATGGCAAGAACTTCCACGGCCGCGACCTCGTGGTGAACGAGGCACGTCCGCGCACCGAGGGAGGCCCCCGTGGTGGCGGCGGATATGGTGGTGGTGGTGGTCGCGGCTTCGGCGGTGGTGACCGCGGCTTCGGTGGCGGCGACCGCGGTGGCTATCGTGGTGGTGACCGCGGCGGGGACCGTGGTGGTGACCGCGGCGGATTCCGCGGAGAGCGCAGCGATCGCAGCGACCGCTTCCGCGAAGACGAGTACTAAGAAGCAACACTCCAAGAAGAACCCTCCGGTCGACCGGGGGGTTCTTTCGTTACAGACGTTCGGGATGTGGAGCACGCCGGAACCGATGGTGCTTCGGATGCGATCCCAACCGGCCGCACCCGGTAACTTTGCACTCCCCATGCCCGCCCCCCGCCCCGGTCCACTCCATTCGACACTGCTCCTGGTGTCCGCCTTGATCTTCGCTTCCGTTGCGGCACTCGCTCAAGGCCCAGGTGGACGTGGCCAGGGTGGTCCACCCATCGGTAGGGTCTATGGCAAGGTGCTGGATGCCGACACACGCAAGCCCGCCGAATTCGCAACGGTCACCATCTACCGCAGGGATAGTCTGTTGAACGGTACGATCGTTCGCTCGAACGGGGATTTCAGTGTGGAAAAACTGCCCCTGGGACCGCTGCGCGTGGTGGTCAGTTTCATCGGATACACCCCGCTCGAACAACAGGTGGTCCTGAACCGCGAGCGCCTTTACCTGGACATGGGCAACATTTCGCTTCAGCCGGACCGCAAGTTGTTGAAGGAGGTTGAAGTGGTGGGTGAGCGCAACACGATGGTGATGCAGGTGGACCGCCGCGTGTTCAACGTGGACAAGGACCTCACCACCCAGGGTGGCAGCGGTGTGGATGTCATGAAGAACATTCCCGGACTGAGCGTGGATGTGGATGGCAACGTGGAGATGCGGGGAACGAACCCCCAGATACTCATCGATGGACGGCCAAGTACCATCAGCCTCGACCAGCTTCCTGCGGAGGAGATCGAACGGGTGGAGGTGATCACCAATCCTTCGGTAGCCTTTGACGCGAGCACCACCGGGGGCATCATCAATGTCGTGCTGAAGAAGAACACCAAGCCGGGATACAGCGGGCAGGTGCAGGCTGGGGCGGGCAGCAATGAGCGCTACCAGGGAGGCATGAACCTGAACATGCGGGAAGGTCGAGTGGGGCTGAACCTGTCCTACAATTACAACACCAGCAGGAACGTGACGGACGGTCGCACACTGCGGGAGGACCTGCTGGGCGGCAGTGTGGTCTCCACCTTTGAGCAGAACACCAGCAGCATTGACCGCGGCACGATGCAGGGCGGGCGGTTCGGGTTGGACTTCCAGGTGAACAACCGGAACACGATCACCCTTTCGCAGAACCTGCGTTTCCGTGATCGGGAGGGCGAAGATGAGCAGGGATATACCAATGAGGACCTTAATGGCGAGTTGACCGGCTATGGCGCCCAGGTGAACACCAGCGAAATGCGCAACGGCAGCTACACCACGCAGTTGGCATGGCGGCACCAAGGACCGCAGGGAAGGGAGTGGACGGCGGACGTGAACTACAATCGCTGGGACCGTGACAGCCGCTCGGTGTTCGATCTTTTCAGCTATGGCAGCGGCATGTCGGGCATGCAACGCTCACAGGAGAACATCGGCGGTTCGGACCTGCACCAGTTCGGCGGGCAGCTGGATGTGATCCGCCCGATGGGCGATAACAAGCTGGAGTGGGGCCTCAAGGGCAGCTACAAGCTGGACCACACCTGGTTGTATGTGTCGGTGCTGGCTCCACCGAGCACCGAAGCCGTTCGCGATACGGCCCTGAGCAACGACTACGACATCACCGACATCGTGAACGCCGCGTATGTGAACTGGTCGCGCAAGGTCAGTGAGCGCTGGTCCATCCAGGCCGGTCTGCGGTTCGAGCAGACCTGGTTCGAGACCGATCTGCGTGGCAAGGACCAGACCTTCAGCTACAAATACCCGAACGGAGGCGATGACCTGGTGAAAGCGCTGTTCCCGGGCATCTACCTGAGCAGGAAATGGGACGGCAGCATGCGCGAACTGCAGGTGAACTTCTCCAGGAAGATCGAACGCCCGCGGTTCTGGCAGATCATGCCGTTCATCATGTTCAGCGATGCACGGAACCTGCGGATCGGCAACCCGACCCTTGCGCCGGAGTTCAGCAATATCGCCGAGATCAATCATCTGCTGCCCTTCATGAAGGGCAAGGCCAGCTGGTTCACCAGCCTGTATGGCCGGTACACGGAGGATGTCATCACCGGGTTCAGCGCGCCACTTGCAGCGGACAGTGCGATACTGCTCAACACCTTCGTGAACGGCAGCTCCAGTTCCACGGCCGGCTGGGAGCATGTGTTGAAGCTGGAGCCTTTGGCACGGTTCCAGATCACGCTGAGCGGGTCGTTGCGTTACACGAACGTTGCGCTCTCCAGTTCAAACGGGGGCACACGCAATGAGGGTTTCAACTGGGATACGAAGCTGCTCCTGGCATACCGGTTCGGGAGCAAGGGCAATTGGAACGCGCAGCTGAACGGGGAGTATGAAAGCCCGGATATCCAGCCACAGGGGCGCACCCTGGCCCAATATGGGCTGGATGCCTCCATGGGCCATGACCTCACGCGCAAGTTGTCCGCCGTGGTCTCTGTGAACGATGTGTTCTTTACGCGGCAATGGGGCAATGTCCTTGAAACGCCCCGCCTTTACCAGGAGAATTTCCGCCGTCGCGAAATGCGCTTCGTACGGTTCACGTTGACCTGGAAATTCGGCGAGCAGAACACGTCCCTGTTCCGTCGGCGCAGTGATCAGCAGCGTCGTGAGCCAGGCGGTGGCGGTGGCGGGGACATGGACATGTAGCACACACATCCGGACCGGCGGCGTCTGGGATCCACCGTGCGCCCTACGACCTGCGCACCTCTCCTGGGCACTTACAAGGGAGCGACCTGCATGAGCGGGCACCCCACCTGGCCCTGTGCTCCGTAGAAATCAAGGAAACCGAGCTTGAAGAAGTAGCCATCACCGTCATGCACGATGTACACCACGCGCGTTTCAACCGTGTAGGCCGCCTCTTCGAAGGAATAGTCCTTCCAATCATAGCCGATGACGTCACGGGCGGCGTTGAAGGGATGTTGCAACGTATCCACAAGCTGCACCGCATCGAACGCCATTCCGCCCACCTGCGCGACACGGACATCAGGCGCTGACAGGAGACCCACGACGAGGTACGGAATGACCGGGTCATAGAATTGGTGCGTGTAATGGGTGAGGACCACGTCCCATGACCTTCGTGGCGGCTCAATGCCGACGACACCGACACCGAGCTTGTAACAGGTGTGGTGGCGGGCGGGGTCCTTGGGGACGAGCACGGTCTGGACCTGAGAGCCATCCATCAACGCAACATCCATGGTAAAGTCCTCGGCGGATACCTGGCGGAAGCGGAATTTGCGCAGACCCAGCGGCTGGCCCAGTGTGTTGAAGCCCAGGTCCACCACGAACACCGCATTGCGTCCCCGCCAATCGCCGATCGCGGTGCTGTCCGGGTGCCCACTGGGGGCATCGATACGACGACCAGCGGCCATGCCCACCGTATCGTGCGCTGCGGCTATATCAACGGCGCCAAGGTCCCATGCGGTCATCAATCGTGCCCCGTTCAGCCATATCCGCCATCCCCCCGCACCGCTCTCAAAGGCAAGGTCCCAGGCTTCCTTGGTGTTAGAACCCACCACCGCTCCGCCTCCAAGATCGATCCAAAGCTGGTTCTGATAACCGGGGCCCAGACACTCCTGCAGCGTGACCGCCTCGCCGCGGATGGCGGCCGGAACGGGCAGTTCGTCCTTCATGCACGCACACAGGATGACGCACAGGGTAGCTGGCAAGACCACGTTCCTCATTCCGATCGCTTCAGTAGTAGTTCCACCCGGGCGAACGCCAAGCGACCGGTGGCCATGGGAACGTTCGCGCCAACCCCACCACCATGCACCCCACCGCTCAGCGTGGCTGCGATGTCCTGCACATTGAAAAGGTTCTTGGCACCACCGGACAAGGCGAGGCGCCCGTTCCAGAGCCGCTTTGTGATGGTCGCATCCGCCATGTGGAACGCACCGATGAAGGTACGTGTGAGGCTGCCGTCCTCCTGTTGTGTGTAGTTCACCTGGCGGTCCTGCCACTTCCAGAAGAGCGATGTGCTCCAGCCCTTGTTCAGCCATTGCCTGGTGAGCGATGCACGGACCTCGGTGGTGAACAGTTGGGGCATGTCAGCGGCCTCCGTGAGCGCATCGTAGCGACCCGTGACGGCGACCCCGGTGGACACCGCCCAGTGATCATTGTCCCAGCCCGCGCCCACACTGCCACCGGTGGTCTCGAAGGTGCCGATATTGTCGTATGTGAAGCGTGCACCTGACACCTGCACCAGGGTGATGAGGTCGTCCATGCGATTATGGAAGAGGGATAGTTCGCTGGTGTAGACACCCTTGTCCGTGGCTTGGCGATAGCTGAGCGCGGTGGACCAATGGTGCGAACGTTCGGCGGCAAGCCCGGTGTTCCCCTGGATGTCGTGGTTCACATCCACGAAGAAGAGATAAAGCTCCTTCAGGGATGGGGCACGGAAGCCTTTCGCGTAGGAAGCGCGCCAGGTGAAGCCCCTGTTCAGCTGCCAGCGCATGTTGAAGGAAGGCAGCAAGGGCGCACCGTAGCGGGTGTTGTAGGCATGGCGCAGCCCCGGACGCAGGGTGACCGATGGATGCGGACGGTATTCTGCGCTGGCGAGCAATGCGTAGTCACCGATCTCCTCGCGCCCATCGCCGATGCGCGGACCGGAGCCGGTCTCCACGTTGACATCGATGCCCGCTTCGTAGTTGATGCGGGCGCCTTCGCGCGCCTGGATGAGGTTGGCGCGCACATTGGTGAGCGTAAAGCCCGAGGTATCCTGTTCGGAAGGACCATCCACCAATTGCTCTCCGAGCGTGGTGAGGTCACGGAACCACCGATTGCTGTAGCGGAGGTAGCGGTTGTGGGCCACCAAAGCGGAAACCTTGCGTCCACGCGCCAGGCGATGTTCAACGGTAAGGGCGTGGTCCAGGCGCAGCGTGGTGTAGCGCTCGTCGAACGCGGTCTCATTGTACGGTGCGCGGGGCAGGCCACGGTTCAGTATCACATCGTGCATCCCTTCCGCTTTGTAGCCCACGTCCCAGCGGTCGGTGGTATGGCGGTAGCTGAAGCGCCCGAAGTATTGCTCACGGGGCTTCCACTGTTGGACACGGGTGGTATCGGCGGGTGCGGGTGAGAGATCAACGAGGCCGGTGTGTCGGGGATCCCAGCCGGCGAAGAAGTTGCGACCTGCAGTAAGCACCACATCGTTCCGGCCCCATTGCCGTGATGCACTGACGGTCGTGTTGAGGCGTCCGATGTGTTCTGCATAAGCGGAGGCACGCAGGGTGGCGGGAGCACCACCGCGCTTCCGCGTGATGAGGTTGATGGTACCGGCGAGTGCGTTCGTTCCGAAGTTCACGCTCAACGGCCCCTCCACCACTTCGACGCGTTCAACGCCTGTGAGGTCCAGCTGGGCCAGGTCGATGTTCCCGTCCTGCCTCCCGATCACCGGCACCCCATCCACCAGGATCTTCACGTTCTGCCCACCAAGGCCCTGCATGGAGAGGGAGGTGCCGAGCATGTTATCCTGCGAGAGCCGGATGTTGAGCTCGTTGCGCAGAACGTCAGCGAGATTATTTGCAGCCATGCGCTGGATGGTGGTGGCATCAAGCACGCGAACGCGGTGTACCGCCTGCTCCGCCGTGGCCGGGGCATACTGGCCGGTGACCACGAACTCTGGCAGGGCCTTTAAATCGGGTACAAGGATGTACCTCCTTGCGGTGGCATGAGCGGGCACCGTATCAACGATGGAGCGATAGCCCACGAAAGAGATGCGCAGGGCGATGCGGCGTGCGTAGGCCGGTGGGGTGATGCGTCCCACCCCGCTCCCATCCAGCACTTCCATGCCGCCCGGTGCGGTGCCATCGAGCACCTGCCAATGAACGTGGGCGTTCGGGAGCGGTACATCCCTGGCATCGCGGACCTCCAACGTGATCTGTGCGAACAACACAACGGGCATGAATGATCCAATGAGGACCGCTCCCAGCCTGCGAATGGTGTCGATCACGTTCATGCCCGTTCAGCGGCCTCCCATCACTCCACCACAACGCGTGCGGTGCGAATGGCGCCGGAGGCCTGAAGGCGAACCACGTACATGCCAGCGGGCACCCCGACCATGTCCACGTTGGCAACGGTGCCCGCCTGAAGGTCGGCCACGGTGGTGGTGCGCAGCGTGCGTCCGCTGGCATCGATCACCTCCACCCGGGCACCGCGGAACCCTTCATCGGCCCGGATACTGAGGACGCCGTTCGTGACCGGCACCGGGAACACGGCAAGTGCAGGACCACCAAGCTCATCCACGGAGGTGGCGCTCATCAACTCCTGCGTGAAGGTCATGGTGCCGGTGGATTGACCCCCGTAGCCGGTGAAGACCAACTTCCAAACGTTACCGGAACGGTCCGAAACGAAGTAGGTACGGTCCTGCGCGTAGGTATAAGAGAAGGTGGGTTGGTTGTAGGTCTTCCAGTCGTAGCCGATGATGTTCATCGCGGTATCGAGCTGTTGGCCTTCCCATTCGGATGCGGTCACCGCAACGCCGTCCACCTGCACGGCAGCCACGCCCTTGTTCTGGAGCACCCCGGCCACGGGGTATGCAGTGGGCGCGGGCGAGGGGATGATGGAGGTGTACTTGGTGAAGAGCAGGTCCCACGTATTGGCAGCAGGCTCCAGGTCCACGGTGCTGTTCGTGGCGAAGCTGAAATAACCGAAGTTCCTGCCGGCGAAATTCCCCTTGCTAAGGGTGGCCGTAACTTCATTGGAGCCATCGAGGTCGGCATAGGTGAACGAATATGTGTTCGCGGAAAGGCCGTTGATGCGCAGTTTGCGGTAGTTGCCGGCTGCATCGCCGATCACATACACCTTGGTACCGGCGACCGTATGGGTGATGAAATTGTACTGCCCCCACCCCAGGCCAAAACCACCGGTGGAGAGGTCGTTCCCATTGGTCAACGCACCTTCGGACCATCGCAGCTCCGAGTTGTAGATCGCGGTCCACGCAGCCAGATCGGGGGTGGTGAGGGACGACCACTCAGCAACGGGCACCGGGGTCTCATGAACGGACAGGCCCTTGGCCGTATTCACCAGAATGGAGGAGGTGAAGGAGTTGATCTCGAACGCCAGGTCCCAAGCGGACAGCTCCGCCGTGGCCTGGATACCGTTCTGCAAGCTGTACCACACCTGCTGCGCGTTGGACGGGCCGGTGGCTATGGTGACCTCCGTCTGCGCAAAGAGGGCGGGACCGGAGGCAAGTAGGGCGAGGGTAGCGTAGGTTCTCATGCGGGTTCTATACGAGGTGGTGCAAAGCAACGCGTGAAGAACACCACGGACCAATAAATGGATCGGATGGAAGCCCTCCGAACCGTCACGCCATTGTCAGAAATCAGTGCAGGCTGGCGGGCACGTTGGCCTGCCTGTCGTTCCCCAGCCCCCCATGGCATGGCTGGGACCATTGCACCTGCAGGGGGTAGCGCATGGCGCGGGCGTTCCATTCCATGCGAGCGGGATATCCCCCCAACGAATGAAGTTGCGCGAGGCGGAACGCGGAGCTCAATAAGCCAGCAGGAAGTGCTGTTCCACCGCCTTCGGTCGCGTGAACGGCAGGATCATGTCAACACCGAGGACCTGGACGGGCAGGTTTTCCAGGACCAGCACGGTATCCTTGGGGGGGAACCGGTCCGCCAGTGGTGCAAGCTGCTCGGCCTCCACCAGCACGAACTGGCCTGGTGCAGGAGCAGTGGCAAGTCCAGCGACCTCGGCCACATATGGCCCCTTGCCACCGCCGTAGAATTCCAGCGATGTACCTCCAACGCCCACGCAGAGCAGCTGTTCGGGGAGCACCTGGTGGGAGGCCATCCATTTACCGACCTGCGCGTTGGACTGGTAGCTCAGCAAGGCCGGGTAGAACTGCGTATTGAGCCCCCACGCAACGGCAAGCCATGTTGCAGCGCCCGCCAAGACACCCGTTCCATCCGACCTTCCGCCACGCAGGAAGTGCATGACAAGCAACGCTACCGCCATCAACAGGGTCCACTGCCAACCCGCGGGAAAGGCCCAGAACAAGAGGACAGCGCCGAGCAACGCAAGGATCACCGACACGATGCGCTGCAAACGGAAGATCACCGCGGGGGGGCCGTCGCTAAATGCACGACCACCCTGCACCGCCAGTAACGGAAGCAGGGGATAGAGGTAATGCGGCAGCTTGAACTGGGAAAGGGACAGAGCGATGAACAACAGCAGCGCACCCACCGGACCTCCACGTTCCACCCGGGCGCCAAGGCTGAACGCCCGCTTCAACCCCTTCCACCAGCCGAAGAGGATGATGAACGTCCAGGGAAGTACGAGCCATGGCAGTTCATGCATGAAATAGAAGGGCGACGAATCGTCCTTCCAGCGGTTCTCACCTGTGATGCGACCGAAACTCTGCTCCCAGAAGAAGAACCGGATGCCGTTCATCCCGTGCTGCTCATGGAGTCCCTTGAGCATGGGCAGCAGCAGCAGACCGATGACCACGGGAACAAGAAGCAGGCGCGCATCGCGGAGCACCCCCCAGCGCTTGTCCAGCACCACCTGCAGCCCAAGGATGGTGAACGGGGCCACAGCACCCATGGGACCCTTGGCCAGCATGCCCATGGCCACCGACGTTGAAGCGGCGATGAGCCATCCGGTATGACCACTTACAAGGAACTCACCACCGGACCAGACCGCTGTGATGATGCAAGCGGTAAGCAGCGTGTCGGTGCGCACATCGTTGGTCATCAGGACGAACGACACCGACGTGGCGAACAGGAAGGCCGCCCACGTTGCTGCTAGCGTGCCATGGAACAGGCGGGCATGGCGGAAGGTAGCATACACTGCCAGCAGGGCGGCAAGGATGCTGGGCAGCTTGTAACTCCAGTTGTGGACACCGAAGACCGAGAACGAGAGAGCCGATGTCCAGAACAACAGCGGTGGTTTGTCCAGGTAATCGGCGCCGCGGAAATAGAGCTTCAGCGGGTCGGCCTGGCCCAGCATGTCACGGGACATCGTGGCGTATTGTGCGGCATCCACCTCCATCACGTCCACGAACGCACCGGCCACCAGCACCGCCAGCAAGGTGAGCCATAGGTGCACGGGAATGCGGGCGGGGATGTGCGGAGCGCGCTCCATGGGCCACAAGATCGGGTGTGTGGAGCGAACCTGCACACCCTGCGGATCGATAAGGCTTGTTAAGGCGCCGGGGACAATGGCAGCCGCGCTGTAACATTGTCGTGGCGCAGCACTGAACGGAACGATCCATGGGACGCAGGGCCATCGGGACCCTTTTGATGCTGGCCACCTTGAGCGTTTTCGGGGTGGTGATCACACAATTGCTGTGGCTCCAGCAGGCCCGGCGCACGCACAAGGACCAGCTGGCGTTGAACCGAGAACAGGCGCTACAGCTGGAAAAGCAGTTCAACGACCGGGTGGTGATCGCGCTCACGGACGTCACCGAACAGATCCTCTCCATCACCAAGGACCCCAGCGACCTGTACGACGCGGTGAAGCAGGAGCGGCCGAACTACTTCGCGGTCACGATCAATGACACGCTGCACCCCTACCTGCTAGAGGCGCTCCTCCGGAAGGAATTCAGCCGCCGCAACATCCTGGAGGACTTTGAGTACGGCATCTACGACTGCTTCACGGACAGTGTGGTCTATGGCAATTATGTAAGCCTGGACACCGCTGGAACGGATACGGTGCCGCATACGAAGCTGCAGAAGCTGGACAAGGACGGGCACTATTTCGGGGTGTACTTCCCGAAGCGGCAGAGCAGCTTGTGGGAGGAGACCGCTGCAAGCAGCTGGACCTGGATCTTTCCAGCGGTCGTCACGCTCATCGTGTTCAGCTTCTTCGCCTACAGCGTCTGGGTGATCCTTCGGCAGAAGAGGTTGAGCGAAATGAAGAACGACTTCATCGGGAACATGACGCATGAATTGAAGACCCCGATCAGTACCATCGCGCTGAGCAGCGAGGTCATCAGCGACCCCGGGATCTTGCGGGAGCCGGAGCGGCTCAAGGCCTATGCGGACATCATCCGGACGGAGAACGAACGCCTGCGGGTGCAGGTGGAGCGCGTACTCCAGTTATCCACGCTGGACAAGGGCGAACTGGACCTGACGAACGAACCTGTTCACATGCATGCCGTGATCCGTGAAGTACGGGATCATTTCCTGCTGCCATTGCAGGAGCGCCATGCCGTTCTTCAGCTGCACCTGGACGCCGCGCACGAGATCGTGACCGGGGACCGTGTACACCTGACCAACGCGCTGACGAACCTGGTGGACAATGCCCTGAAATACGGTCCCGATGGCGGCATCATCACGATACGGACATTCAACACGGCGGGGCTGCTGAAGGTGGCGGTAAGCGACCGGGGTGTCGGTATCGCAAGGGAGGACGTGAAGCACATCTTCGAGCGTTTCTACCGGGTACATACCGGAAACCGTCATGATGTGAAGGGCTTCGGTCTCGGGCTCCATTATGTGCGGCAGATCACCACCGCCCATGGTGGTCGCGTGGACGTACAGAGCGAACCCGGTCAGGGCAGCACCTTCACATTGAGCCTTCCGATCGGCCCTAACACGCAACGGCAATGAGCGCTGAACCCATTCGTGTCCTCCTTGTGGAGGACGACCAGAACCTTGGATTCGTCATCCAGGATGCATTGAAGCGCAAGGGCTACCAGGTGACCCTGTGCCGGGATGGCAAGGAGGGCTTGCGGCAATTCAATGCCGCCAACCATGATCTCTGTGTGCTCGACGTGATGCTGCCGCAAAAGGACGGGTTCAGCCTCGCGGAGGACATACGTTTGGTGGACCAGGGGGTCCCCATCGTATTCCTTACGGCCAGGAGCCAGGTGGATGACCGCATCGCCGGGTTCAAGGCAGGCGGGGACGATTACCTTACCAAGCCGTTCAGCCACGAAGAGCTGATCCTGAGGATCGAGGCCATCCTTCGCCGTACACAGGGCAGGGAAACCGGAACCGAGCGCGAACGGTTCGAGCTGGGTGGGTTCACGTTCGATCACCGGAATCTCGTACTGAGCCATCCAACGGAAGAACGCAAGCTGACCCGCAAGGAAGCCGACGTGCTGCGCTTGCTCTGCCTGCACCGGGAGCAGGTGCTGCCGCGCGAGCTGGTGCTCAACATGGTCTGGGGCGACGACACCTATTTCCTCGGGCGCAGCCTGGACGTTTTCATAAGCAGGCTCCGCAAATACCTGAAACCCGACCCCAACGTGCAGATCGTGAACGTGCATGGTGTCGGGTTCAAGCTGGTGGTGGACCGCTGATCCCTTGGGATCCCACCACCACATCCAACGGCTTGATCGGGCTGCTGCAGGCCTTGCCGACAAAGGGCCGATCCCGCTATCTTCGTGGTGGCGTGCAAGCAGATAAGTAACGCGTGCGCCCTCCCATCATGAAACATGCTTGCGCCGCATTGGTCGCCCTGTTCCTGTTGACCATCTCCACGAAGGCGCAGAACGATTGCCCCACCGCGATACCCATTGCCGCTGGTATCCATGTGGTCGATACGATCGACGGCACGGAGATCCCCCTTCCGGTCTGCGCATCCGGCGGCAACACGGCTACCAATGGTGAGTGGTACAGTTACACGCCGGCATCCGACATCAGCCTGGTGGTATCCACGGACCTCGCCGAGAACACGGGGCTGGACACGCGGGTGCACATTTACAGCGGCACCTGTGGAAACCTGACCTGCATCGGGGGGGATGACGATTCCGGCAGCGGTTACCTGAGCAGGGTGCATGTGAACATGACAGGCGGAACCACCTACCACATCGCATTCGATGACCGTTGGGACGCCAGGGGGTTCACGTTCTCATTGACGGAGCAACCCACGTTCCTCGAATTGGTCAGCTTCACCAACCAGGGCATTGCCACAGCAGGCTCGGTGCGTGCGGTGGTGGATATGAACAACGACGGACTTGACGACGTGGTCTCAGTGACCACCTCCAACATCAACATCAACTACCAGCTTCCGGATGGTGGGTTCAGTACCGTGAACCTGCCGAACGACACCGTGACCAACTCCCCGAGCTGGAGCCTTTGCGCGGGGGACCTGGACGGCAATGGGCAGCGCGACCTGGTGTATGGGGGGGGTAGTGGGGTGACCGTGATGTTCGCCAATGAAGATGGTACCGCGTTCCGAGACAGCAGCTATGCGCAGTATGTCTTCTGCCAGCGCACGAACATGGTGGACATCAACAACGATGGACGGTTGGATGCGTTCGTCTGCCATGACGTGGCACCGAACGTCTACCTGATCAACGATGGCAACGGTCAGTTCATCTGGAACCAGGGGGGGCTGGGGGATACCCAGGGCGGCGGGAACTACGGGTCCATCTGGACGGACTTCGACAATGACGGTGACATGGACATGTTCATTGCCAAATGCAGGGGCGGGAACCCCGTGGTAAGTACCAACCAGCTCCATCGCAACAATGGCGACGGCACCTACACGGAAGTTGCCGCCCTCTACAACCTGGCCGACCCGGTGCAGACCTGGAGCGCTGCGTGGGGAGACTTCGACAACGATGGGGACATGGATGCGTTGGTGGGGGCCAGTTCCTTCAGCGCGGGTGGTCACAAGTTGATGCGCAACGATGGCAGCACCTTTACGGACATCACGGCCGGATCCGGCTGGGACGTTTTCACGGGCACCAGCATCGAGCACATCACACACGATCTCAACAACGACGGCCTGCTCGATGTGATGGGGGGCGGAGGCACCATCATGATCAACCGGGGGAACATGGTCTTCGAGGGGAATCCCATCGGGTTTGAAGTGGGCGCAGTGGGGGATCTGAACAACGATGGCTTCCTGGATGTCATCAGCAGCTCCACGGCCCGCCTGAACAATGGCAACGACAACAACTGGCTTCGCATCCGCACCGTGGGCACCGTGAGCAACAGCGAGGGTATCGGTGCGCGCATCACCATCACCACCGCATCGGGCCAACAGATACGGGAAGTGCGCAGCGGCGATGGGTTCCGCTACATGAGCACGATCACCGCGCACTTCGGGCTCGGTCAGGATGACGTTGTCGAGCAGGTGCTCGTGCGATGGCCATCGGGCATCGTGAACGTGATCAACGATGTACCCATCAATGGGACCATCACCGTGATCGAGGAGGTGGGAACCGATGTGTCGGATGAGCAGCGTGCCCCCCTGCGGCTATATCCGGTACCAGCCGGTACCGAGTTGTTCGTGCAGGGCACCCTCACCGGTTCTCCGGAGCTGCGCGTGTTCGGCGCATCGGGCAGCATGGTCAGGAAGGTACGCCTTCAAGGAGGCCGGGTGGATCTGACCGGCTTGCAGCCCGGATACTACTTGCTGGAGGTCATCGACCGGGATGGTGTGCAGCGCCTGCCGTTCATTAGGGAGTGAGCTGTTCCAGGCAACCCGGGGATCACCGATGAACGTCTTGTGGACGACCATGCTTGCGTGCAGACACATAAGCCGGATGCTCCCACTGCTGCTCATGGTGGGTCCTTGCCTGGTACTCCTGCCGGGTTGCCGGAAGGAGACTGCGTCCGAGCGGGAGCAACCGCCATCGGTGATACCCCCCCCCCCAACGGACGATGGTGTGTACGTCGACCTTGTGCTTGCGCCCTACCAGACCCTGTCCACCTACCGGTTCTTCACGGGCGCGCTGAAGGACCAACTACCGAACACCGGTGTGCTTCCCTATGAACCCATCACATCGCTCTTCTCGGATTACGCGAAGAAGAAGCGTTTCGTGTGGATGCCTCCCGGCGTAAAGGCCACCTACACTGGCGACCACCAGGTGCTGGACTTTCCGGACGGAACCGTGCTCATCAAAACGTTCTATTACGATGCCGTGTTACCCGACAATGAACGTCGGATCATCGAAACACGCCTGCTCTTCAAGCGGAACGGCAACTGGAACTTCGCTGACTATGTCTGGAACGCGGACCAGACGGAGGCCTTCCTGGACCTGAACGGCAGCAACACTCCAGTATCCTGGTTGGACGACAACGGGGTTCAACGCAACATCCAATACCGCATCCCCAGTGCGGCGGAATGCCAGACCTGCCACAAGGTCAATTTCGACCCCATTCCCATTGGACCGAAGCCCCAGAACCTGAACAGCGATCTGGTGTATCAGGACGGTGTGCGCAACCAGCTGGAGAAATGGGTGGAGATGGGCTACCTGCAGAGCGGATACCCATCGAACATCACGACCACCGTGCGCTGGGACGATGCGGCCCAGCCGCTTGACCTGCGGGTGCGCAGCTACCTTGACATGAACTGTGCGCATTGCCACGCTGATGAGCGCCATTGCAACTACCGTCCCATGCGTTTCGCATTCGACGAGAGCGAGGACCTGGTGAACCTGGGCGTATGTGTGCCACCAGACGACCCCATCGCACCGGAATTCACGGAGATCGTGGCACGCGGCAACCCCGCACGTTCGATGCTGCATTATCGCCTGACCTCCACGGATGAAACCGTTCGCATGCCCCTGCTGGGAAGAACGATCGCCCATGATGAAGGTGCGGATATGATCCGCGCGTGGATCGCGAGCCTCCCAGGTACCTGCCCTTGAACCTTCAGACCCCCGATACGACCATGACCTGCCCCCGTTCGACCCTGCTGACCGCATTGACCATGACGTTCGCGCTGCATACCAGCGCGCAGAACACATGCACCACAGCCCCGGCCATCGGGATCGGTGTCCACGTCGTGGATGCCATCAACGGTACGGAGCCATTACCCACCAGTTGCGCAGTGAACGGTGCCCCCGGAACCTTGGCCGAATGGTACAGTTACACGGCGGCCATCGATACCACGATGCGGTTGAACACGGATGTTCCGGGCGCTGCATGGGTGGACACCAGGGTGCACATCTACACGGGCACCTGCGGCAGCCTCACCTGCCTGGCCGGTGATGATGACAACGGTTCGAACCTGGCTTCCCTCGTGACCTTCACGGTGACCGCAGGCCAGACCTACATCATCGCATTCGACAACCGTTGGACCGCGGCGGGGTTCAGTTTCGAGCTGGCCTACGTGCAACCCGCCCCCCCTCCCCCGCCGCCACCGCCCACCATCATCACCTTCGCCAACGTTAGCCAGGGGGTGAGCGGCAGCGGGTACTGCGTGGTGGACATGAACAACGACCAACTGGACGACATCGTTGGTACCAGCGCCAGCAACGTGAACATCCTGTACCAGCAGACCAACGGGACCTACCAATCCGTGAACATCATCACCACGCCAGCGGACCATGTCGCATCGTGGAGCATCGCAGCAGGCGATATCGACGGGAACGGATACAACGACCTGCTCTACGGGGGGGGCAGCGGATCGACCTTCATGATGGCCAACAATACCGGTACGGGGTTCACGGAGGTTTCATTCCCCAATTACATCTTCAGCCAACGGACGAACATGGTGGACATCAACAACGATGGGAACCTGGACGCGTTCGTATGCCATGATGTGGATGCCAACGTGGCCTTCTTCAACGACGGCAGCGGCAATCTGACCTTCAACCAAGGGCTGTTGGGCCTCACCTGCGGAAACTATGGCTCCATCTGGACCGACTATGATAATGACGGTGACATCGACATGTTCGTAGCCAAGTGTGGATGCGACCCGGTGGACCTGCTGATGCGCAACAATGGAAATGGCACGTTCACGGACATGGCGCCCTCGTTGGGCCTGGCTGATGGGCACCAGAGCTGGAGCAGTGCCTGGGGTGACTTCGATAATGACGGTGACATGGATGTGTTGATCGGTGCCAGCAGCAGCGGCTACCACAAGCTGATGGAGAACAATGGCGACGGGACCTTCACGAACATCACGGCGGGTTCAGGCATCGACCAGTTCACCGGCCAAAGCATCGAATGGACCACACATGACTTCGACAACAACGGCTACCTGGATATCCTGGGTGGTGGTGGACTGCTGATGAACATGGGTGACATGACCTTCGTGCAGAACGGAGCCAGTCCCGGGAACGGCCCCGTCGGCGACCTGGACAATGACGGTTTCCTTGATGTGTACACCACCGGCACGATCCGCCGCAACGTGGGCAACGACAACAACTGGTTGAAGATCGCCACCGTCGGGGTGGTCAGCAACAGCAACGGCATCGGCGCTCGGATCACGGTGGAAACACCCAGTGGCACGTTCACACGCGAGGTGCGCAGTGGGGACGGCTTCCGTTACATGAGCACGATGACCGCGCACTTCGGCCTGGGAGAGGAGACCGAGATCACCTCCGTAACGGTGCGCTGGCCCTCGGGCATCGTGGATGTGCTGGAAGGCATCTCCGTGAACACCACAGAGGTGATCGTGGAGGGCATTTCAACAGGCCTGAGCGCCACCGCCGATGCACAGCTGAGCATATTCCCGGTCCCTGCACAGGATCACATCACGGTGACCGGTACGGGCAATGGCCAGATACCGGTGCGCGTACTGGATGCCACGGGACGACTGGTGCTGCGCAGCAGCGTGCAGAACGAACGACTTGATGTGAGCGACCTGCCACCCGGCATGTACGTGTTGCAACTCTTCACGCCGGGTGGCACAAGCCAGCGCAGCTTCACCAAGGAATAGCTTCACCACCCCTTCCCCGGGGAGGGTCCGACCCGCAAGGCACGGCCTGCATTACCTTGGGGGTCCCCGGCAGGGGCATTTGTATCATCCTTGTATCCACAGCGCCATGGAACGGTCACGTCACCTCTTCGCCCTGATGGTCCTGCTCGCCACCTTCGGTGCATGCGGAAAGGAGCGCTTGGACGACGGCATTGCGGGTGATGATGCCGTGGGCACGAAGGTCAACTTCGACCTGGATGAGGTGCCCTACAACACGCTTTCGGAATACGGGTTCTTCGAGGGCAAGTTGGGGACCATGCGGCCGGTTGCGGACCTGCTGCCGTTCGAGCCCATCACGCCGCTCTTCACGGATGAGGCGCACAAGACGCGCTTTGTTTGGATGCCACCCGGCAGGAAGGCACGCTTCAATGGCGCGCACAACGTGCTCGACTTCCCTGACGGAGCCGTGCTCTTGAAGAGCTTCCACTATAACAACGCTCAGGCGGGGGGTGGCAGGCGGATCATCGAGACGCGCATGCTCTTCAAGCGCGCGGGTCAGTGGGAGATCGCGAACTACGTATGGAACAGTGCGCAGACCGAAGCATACCTGGACCTTGGAGGAAGCACGATCCCCGTCAACTGGTTGGACGAGGATGGGGATGTCCGCTCCATCCAATATCGCATACCATCACTGGTGGAATGCCAGAGCTGCCATCGGAAGTATGGTGCGAACACACCGATCGGACCGGAGCCGCAGAACCTGAACGGGCCGCTTTGGTACAACTCGGGCATCAACAACCAGCTGGCGCAATGGGTGGCACACGGCATCCTGCAGCCGGGCTATCCCAAGGACTTCCTTACGCTGGTGCGGTGGGACGACAGCTCCGAAAACCTCGAGCAGCGTGTCCGCTCCTACCTTGACATCAACTGCGCGCACTGCCACGATGAAGGTCGCAGTTGTTCCTACCGTTCCATCCGCCTGGCTTACGAGCGCACGGTCGATCCGGTGAACCTTGGCGTGTGCGTGGTGCCCGAGGAACCGATCGAACCGTTCTCCCACCTGGTCGCACGGGGCAATCTCGGCCGCTCCGCGCTCTACCACCGGCTTACCACGAATGAGGAGGCTGTCCGCATGCCCTTGATCGGACGGAGCATTGTTGATGAGGAGGGCGCCGCGCTTCTCGCGGAATGGATACAAAGTCTCGGCCCACCCTGCCAATAACCTCAGAGCAGGCGCAGCCGCAGGCTGTTGAGGACAACGCTGACGCTGCTGAACGCCATGGCCATGCCAGCCCACACGGGATCGAGGGCAAAGCCCATCACCGGGACCAGGACACCCGCAGCCACGGGAATACTGATGACGTTGTAGACGAACGCCCAGAAGAGGTTCTGGCGGATGGTCGCCATGGTGCGACGCGAAAGGATGACCGCCCTTGGGAGCGCGCCAAGGTCATCGCCAAGCACCGTGACATGCGCCACACCCATGGCCACATCGCTACCCTGACCCATGGCGAATCCAACATCCGCCACGGCGAGCGCCTCCGCGTCGTTCACACCATCCCCCACCATCGCCACCACGTCTCCAGCGGCCTGCAAAGAACGAACGAAGGCTGCCTTGTCCTTCGGGGATACCTCCGCACGCACATGGTCTATACCCACAGAAGCAGCCACCTGGCGCGCGACCCGGAGCCCATCACCGGTCTGCATGTACACGGTGATGCCAGCCCTGGCCATGGCGGACACCGCTTCACGGGCCGAACCGCGAACAACATCCTCGCATCCGAAGAGACCGCGCACCTCACCATCCAACGCCACCCATACGGTGCTTCGCCCTGCTTCCTGCCAGCTGCGTTCCAGCGCACCATGCTCGCGTGCGATGAGGATGCCGGCCGACTCGATCGCGCGACGACCGCCAATGATCCACTGATGCCCTTCATGGTGCGCATACAGCCCCTCACCTGGCACCTCACGCACCTGGACCTCCGGCAAAGGACCGGAAGATGGGGGCAGGGCTTCCACCAGAGCAGCAGCGAGCGGATGCGTACTTCGTTGTTCCAGCGCGGACATCACGGCTTCATCGGCAGGAGGGAGCGTGGACCATCGTTCCACCACCCGGGGACGGCCAACTGTGAGCGTGCCGGTCTTATCCATCACCATGGCGGTAATGCGCTGCGTACGCTCAAGGCTTTCCGCACCCCGTATCAGGATCCCTGACTCTGCACCTTTCCCGATGCCGGCCATGATGGCGGTGGGTGTTGCAAGGCCCAGGGCACATGGACATGCGATGATGAGCACGGTGATGAACGCCTGCAGCCCACGTTCGGTGCCATCGGGGCCGCCAAGGAGCCACCATGCAACAGCCGCGAAAAGCGCGATGAGCAGCACCGCCGGAACGAACCATGACGCCACGCGGTCCACCAGCAGCTGCACCGGCGCTTTGCTACCCTGTGCCTCCTGCACGGCCCGGGCCACCCGTGACAGATGGGTGCCGGCTCCCACCTGCACCGCTCGAATGCGTACACCACCGTGCTGCACCATGGAGCCTGCCAGCACCCGCATCCCGGGAAGACGTTCGACCGGCAGCGGCTCCCCGGTGAACATGGACTCATCCACCGCTGCGGTACCGTTCACCACGGTACCGTCCACCGCAACCCGTTCACCGGCGCGCACCTGCAGTTCGTCACCGGGCATCACCTCGCCCAAGGGCACCTCCCCCAACCGGCCATCGCGTTGGAACCGCATCACGCGTTCCGGTCGCATGCCCATGAGCTGGCGGATGGCCCCTCCCGCCCTGGACTTCGCGCGTCCCTCCAGGTAGCGTCCCAACCATACGAAGGTGATGACCACGGCAGCCGACTCGAAATGAAGGTGGGCATGCCTGTCGGTGGATCCAAGGAGCAGGTACAGGCTGTACGTGAACGCTGCACTGCTGCTGAGCGCCACAAGGCTGTCCATGTTCGCCTGCATGTGCTTTGCCTGGCGCCACGCACTGCGGAAGAACGGGTAACCCGCTCCAAGGATGACCGGTGCGGCGAGCACCAATTGGGCCCAGCGGCTGGCAGCACCGTGGGGCAGCAGCATGGCTGCCACCACAAGCGGCAGGGTGAATGTGGCGGACAGCAGGAACCGGGCCCGGATGTCGCGCAGGCGCGCCTCCCGGGCCCTGTCGAGGGCCTCCATCAGGTCCAACACATCGGTGATCACCAGGTCATAACCGGCATTGCGCACAGCGGACTTGAGCACCTCATCGGGAACCGGACGTTGCAGGACCACCGTGGCACTGTGGTCTGCCAGGCTCACGGTCACATGTTCAACACCCGGCACAGCGCCCAAGGCACGCTCCACACCCAGCACACAGCTGGCGCATGTCATGCCTTCCACAGGGAAGCAGCGTTGTATGCGTTGGTCCGATATCATGGACCGGTGCGCCAAGAGGCGCTCATCTGACCACTGTCACATGCCCGGTGGATCGGATCTCATCCGTTGCCTGGCATGGATCCCGATGGCGCATGGTGTATGCGTAGACACCAACGGGAACGGGAGAGCCGTTGAAGACGCCATCCCACTGTCCTGATGGATCGTTGGTGATCCACAATTGACGCCCCCAGCGGTCATAGATGACCACCTCATAACCCAACTCCGGAACATCCACCCGGGCGGGCCACCCCTCATTTATACCATCGCCATCAGGAGAGAAGGCATTGGAAAGGAACAAGGTGGGCTCCGTCCTTACGTCCAGGATCACTTCCAGGGTATCGTTGCAACCGTTGGCCTGTGTTGCATAGAGGGTGAGGGTATGGAAGTCGTACCGCTTGATGTCGTACCGGATGAAGCCGTTGCAGTCATTGACATAGAGGCTGTCGTTGACGAAGAAGGCGCACGAATCAGCCACGCTGCCAAGCAGGATCTCCAGTTCGGTGGTGCATGGTATCTGTGCTGCGGAGAAGATGGCGGGCACCTGGGCTTCGATGTAGATGCTATCCTGCACTGGCAGGCTCCCGCATCCGTCCAAGGAGTTGAAGGCCTGGATGCTGATGGGTTGGTAACCGGCGCCGGTGAAGACCACGAGTTCGTTGAACGCGTTACTGAAGCCGTTATCCTGCCAACGCCACACGATGGAGTCGCCGGTGGTGGCGAGCGTAAGGACCTGCACAAGCACGTTCTGGCAGGCGGTATCGGGCACGCCCATCACGGCAGAAGGACTGGGCAGTTCCTCCACATCCACATCCGCTTGAAGCTCGCATCCTGCCGCATCGATGGAAGTGACGGTGAACGTTCCGTTGGTGCCGGGAGGCAGGTTGATGACCTGCGCGGTATCACCGTTCGACCATGCGAAGTAGAGCCCATCATAGCCGATGGACGGCTCGACGGAGAGCTCTGGCGGGTCGGATGGGCAGTATAGGGGTTCGCCCGTGATGGTCAGGGATGGTTCAATGACCACCGTATCAATGACGGAGATGCACTGAGTGGCCTGCGCCGTATCCGTGATCACAATGGAATAGGGGCCGGGTGCCAGGTCGATCCATGTACCCACGTTCACGGGTGGCAGGCTACCGTTCAAGGAATAGAGGAACGGCCCGCCGGAATTAGTGATCACCGCAATGGCACCATCCGTGAGGCCGGTGCAGCTAACGGGGGTCACGGCCAATGCCACATCGCACTCAGGCTGGGCCCGGAGGATACCCGGGCAGAGGATCAGCAGCACTATGAGGTAACGCACCATCACGGGCCCGAACATTAGAGCGACAACGCCATTTCAGGCGCGAAGATCGTGAAAATCCGGCGCATAGGACAGGAGCCGGCGGGGGTGATGACAAATTGGAAGGGGTGCCCCCCCGGGCACCCCTTCATCCAACTAACCCGCTAATGATCAACCTGCTGCAAGCAGGGCACGCACCATGGCCGCCACCGCAGCCCCGTCCGCCTTACCGGCCAGTTCCTTGGTGGCCATTGCCATCACGCGTCCCATGTCCTTCATACCCTGTGCACCAGAGCTCGAGATCATGGCGCCGAGAGCGGCCCGCAGTTCATCGTCGCTCATGCGTTGGGGCAGGTACGCTTCGATGACCGCAGCTTGTGCCTCCTCCTCGGCAGCCAGTTCAGGTCGGCCCTGCTCTCGGTAGATGGCGGCGCTTTCCTGGCGTTGCTTGTGCATCTTCTGCAGGATCCGCGATCCTGCAGCGTCGTCCAGGCCTTCCCCGGCACCAGCCTTGGTCAATTCGAGCAGGATGGCGCTCTTGATGGCCCTCAGTGCATTCAGGCGGTCCTTGTCACGGGCCAGCATGGCTGACCGGATGTCGGCATCGATGCGCTGTTGGAGGTCCATGGTTCAATCCACGTTATCGTGCAGGAAGGGGTTGTTGCGCTTCAGCTCAACGCGACGCTCGCCGTGTTCGTCCACTTCCTCGTTGAGCGTGTACCGGCTGACATTCGAATCCGCGCTATACTGCGCGTCGCTGATGTGGATGTTCTTCCGTTTGTAGGCGGGCACATGCTCCATGTCGGCGAGGCCACCGGGCGAGCGCAATTGCTGGGAGATCGCACGCATGCGGGCCTGGCGTTCCTCAACGCGAAGCTGGTGTTCCATGGGGCTCATCCTTGCTTCGGAAACCAACGTGCCATTGTCCAACGTCACATCCGCACCCAAGCCGAGGGTGTGGACGATCTTTTCCGGCTCGGGAGTGGTCGCCAGGGGTTCGGATTTCGGATGAACAGGATCCACTTCGAACTCAATGGTGGCCTGTGGTGCCAGCGTGCTGGATGTCTCCACCGGGCGTGCCTCCTCGGTCGCCTGCTTGATATAGGGCTCAGTCGGAACCTCGTGCACGGGGGGCATTGCCACCGGCACGGCCACGGGGTTCACGATGGGCTGCGTGATCATCGTGGGCCGGTCTGCATCAAGTGGTATCACGGTCCGTTCCGTTGCGTTGCGAGGGACAGCACCGGAAGCCTCACCCGTCTCAAAGCCGGTGGCGATGACCGTGATGCGCACCTTGTCACCGAGGCTCTCCTCCATGCCATAGCCCCAGATCACATCCGCACCGCTTCCAGCAGCCTGCTGGATATGATCGGTTATCTCGCCGATCTCGTCCATGAGTATCTCACGGGTACCGTACGTGATGTTGAGGAGCACGAATTTGGCCCCGGCGATGTTGCTATCGTTCAGCAGGGGTGAGTCCAGCGCCTCCCGGGCGGCGCGCAGGGCACGGTCCTCCCCTTCGGCCTCGGCCATACCCATGATGGCGTTGCCGCTGCGGGTCATCACGGTCTTCACGTCCTCGAAGTCCACGTTCACCTTGCCGGTCTTGGTGATGATCTCGGCGATGCCGCGGGCGGCGGTCGTCAGGACATTGTCGGCATGTTCGAAGGCGTTGTTCACGGAGAGGTTCCCGAAGAGGTCGCGCAGGCGGTCATTATTGATGACGAGCAGCGTGTCAACCGCATTGCGCAGCTCCTCTTCACCGGTGACGGCCTGGCTCTTCCTGCGGCGGCCTTCCCAATGGAAGGGACTGGTGACGATGCCAACGGTGAGGATGCCCAATTCACGCGCCAGCTGAGCAATGACAGGTGCGGCTCCGGTACCCGTGCCTCCACCCATGCCCGCGGTGATGAACACCATTTTCGTACCCGTGCTCAGCAGCTGGCGGAGTTCATCGAGGTTCTCCAGCACAGCCTCCCGGCCGCGCTCGGGAACGGCACCGGCACCAAGGCCTGCCGTAAGGGCTACACCGAGTTGCACCTTCACGGGAACGGGGCTCACGTCAAGTGCCTGGCGATCGGTATTGCAGACGATGAAGTCCACACCACGGATGCCTTGCTGGTACATATGGTTGACGGCATTGCCGCCACCTCCGCCCACACCGATCACCTTGATGATCGAGTTGAGCTCCTGGGGGATGTCGAATTTCATTGTTGGGGGGGATTTGATCGGTTATGGTCGGGCCTTCAACGGTTCAGTTCTCTTCTTCCTTCAGCAGGTTGGATGCACCATGGATGACGCTGTCGAGCAAGCCTCCAAGAATACCCTTTGAGTGACCTTTCACGGGAGAGCGCGGCGCGGTGGAGGCCGGTCGGGTGTCGGCGGGGATGCGATTGCGGAGCCGTTCCAGATGTTCGAACCCCTTCATCACGAGCCCGACACCCGTGGCATGCAGGGGGCTCGTCACATCCTCCACGGCGCTCTTGGCGATGTGTTCGTTGGGGTACCCGATCCGGGTGCTCATGCCGGTCATCAACTCCACCAGGTGTTTCAAGTGCTTGAGCTGTGCGCCACCACCGGTCAGGACGATACCCGCGATCAACTGCTTCTCCATGCCGGAGTTCTTGATCTCGAAGTACACGTGCTCAAGGATCTCCTCCATACGGCTCTGGATGATGTGTGAAAGGGTCCTCAGGCTGATCTCCTTGGGATCGCGGCCGCGCAGGCCCGGAATGCAGACCACCTCATTCTCCTTGTTCTCCGAGGCGAGCGCACTGCCGAACTTGGTCTTGAGCTGTTCCGCCTGTTCGCGCATGATCCCGCAGCCCTGACGGATGTCCTCGGTGACCACATTGCCGCCGAATGGGATCACGGCGGTGTGGCGGATGATGTTGTCGTAGAAGATGGCGATATCGGTGGTCCCGCCACCGATATCCACCAGCACCACGCCCGCCTCCTTCTCTTCCAGGCTGAGGACCGCATCGGCACTGGCAAGGGGCTCAAGGATCAGCTCCGTGACGTTCAGGTCGGCCCGGTGGACGCACTTGTTGATGTTGCGCGCAGCGGTGATCTGGCCGCTGATGATGTGGAAATTGGCCTCCATGCGGATGCCGCTCATACCGATGGGATCGCGGATGCCCTGCTCATTGTCGATGATATACTCCTGGGGAAGCACATGGATGATCTCCTCACCAGGAGGCATCACCAGGCGGTACGTCTCCTCGATGAGCTGGTCGATGTCGCCCTGTGTGATCTCCTCCTCCAAGCTTTCGCGCATCTTCATTCCACGGTGCTGCATGCTGCGGATATGTTGTCCGGCGATGCCCACGTTCACCGTACCGATCTCAACACCGGCACTATCCTCCGCCATCTTCACGGCGGTGATGATGCTCTCGACGGTCTTGTGGATGTTGGCCACGACACCGCGGCTGACACCATCGCTTCGCGATTTACCCATGCCGAGGATCTCGATCTTTCCTTGATCGTTCTTCTGCCCGACGATGCAGGCGATCTTGGTCGTGCCTATGTCAAGGCCGGCAACGATGTCTTGGTGCTTGTCCATGGTGTCTTGGGGGGGTTAGGGCGTTGTTCGTTGTGTGCAAACCACCTGGTCGGCGAACCGGAGGTCGATGCGTTCATATCGGCGCCAATCGGTCATGGGCATGCCTTTGGCGTAAAAGAGCCGGAGTTTGGCGAAGCGCTGCTCGAGGTCGTTGCCATCCCCGATGAGGATGCGCTGTCCGCCCACCTTGGGAACCAGTTCGAACAGGCCATCGCCCCGCACCACCACCTGGTCGATGAGGGCCTCCCAGAAGGGGTCCGAGCGGAGGAAGGTGGCAATGCGGTGGATATCATCTGACAGATACCGTGCACGCAGGCTGTCGCTGCCGAGGATGTCCACAACGCCATTGTCCGCACCGGGTTCATCCAACGCTCCCGTCACGACCATGACGCGGGCGGGATGCGCAAGTTCAGTGGGCATGGTCCATCCCTCCTCATCGATGTAGAAGCCACTTCCATCTGCGTTGATCACCCGCACGATGGGCGTGCGCTGCACAACGCTGACATGCAGCACGCCATCCATGGTGTGATAGGCTTCAGCCCTTGCCACGCAGGGAATGCTCCGAAGCCGCTCCTCGATCCCGGTCTCATCCACCTCGCCGAGGGTGGTGCCCATCACCGCGATGCCCTGCTCAAGCACTTCACGGCGGATGGCGGCCTCATCGATGAAACGCACCCCGTCCGCACCGGACAGCTTAACACGCAGGTCGTTCAATGGCGTCCGATCGGCACTGCGCTCAACAAAGCCGAGCGCCAGCACGATCACGGACGCGCCCAGCAACATCCCGGCATAACGGAGGTAACGCTTCCACTTGTTCATGACATCAAGCGTTGGTTGATCAAGCGTTCCAATGCAGGGACCATGCGATCGATGTCTCCAGCCCCCATTGTCAGCAGCACATCAATGGAGCGTTGCGCGATCACTTGCTCGAGATCGTCCCGGGAGGCCAGCATCTTGTTCGCCATGGGCACCTGTCCAAGGAGCCAAGTGGAGGTGATGCCATCGATGGGTTCCTCGCGTGCGGGATAGATGTCAAGCAGGATCAGTTCATCGAGGGCTGCCAGGCTGGCGGCGAACCCGGAGGCGAGATCGCGGGTACGGGTGAACAGGTGAGGCTGGAAAACACCGGTGATGCGGCGCCCCGGATGGAGCTCCCGAGCGCTGGCTATGCAGGCGTCCAGTTCCTTGGGGTGATGCGCGTAGTCGTCTATGAAGACCGCCTGCGGACCGTTCACGCGCACCTCGAACCGACGCGCCACCCCTCTGAAGTTCTCAAGCCCGCTTCTTAACGATGCCGCGCTAACACCCATGCGCAACGCCACGGTGGATGCGGCGATGGCGTTCTCCACATTATGGCGTCCCGGCATTCCAAGTCGGAGGTCCTTCAATACCTGGCCCTCTGCATGCAAGTCGAAGACGTAGGAACCCTTTTCCACGCGCACATTGGCGGCGGAGGGCTCCGCGGCACTTCCCAAGGAATAGGTGCGCAACTGGCTGCGATCACTGAAATGCGCTGCGATGCGCTCATGCACAAGGATCGGTCCATCGCATTGAACGGCGAATTGCGCATAGGCCTCGTACATGGCCTCGGGCGTGCCGTAAATGTCAAGGTGATCGGGATCCATGGCGGTGATCACCGACTGCGTCGGGCATAACTGCAGGAAACTCCGGTCGTATTCATCGGCTTCAACCACATTCACCGCGGCATCGTCGTTCAGCAGCACATTCGTGCCATAGTTCGCCGCGATGCCACCGAGGAATGCATTGCACCTCACCCCGCCGTCTGTGAGCAGGTGTGCGATCATGGTGCTCACGGTGGTCTTGCCATGTGTGCCTGCCACTGCGATGGTGGGCTTGTCCCGGGTGATGAGGCCAAGCACCTCGGCGCGCTTCATGATCCGGGCGCCTCTTCCATTCCAGTATGCAAGCAGCGGGCTGCCTGCTGGAACTGCAGGGGTGCGCACGACCATGACCTCAGCAGGGAGCGCCAGTTGGAATGCATCTGGGATGAGGCGCACATCCTCGCTGAACTGCACCTCGATGCCCTCGGCCATCAGCTGGCTGGTAAGTTCACTTGGTGTGCGGTCGTAGCCAGCCACCTCGGCACCCCGTCGGCGGAAATAACGGGCGAGGCCGCTCATGCCGATGCCACCGATACCGATGAAGTAGAACTTATGTCCGCTGAGCGTGCTCATGTATCAGGCGGCATTGCTGCGTGTTGAATGTTCTCTGCGGCCAAGCCGGATGACCTCCGCTGCGATGGCTTCCGCTGCATGGTGAACTCCTGTTCCGGCAATGGCGCGGCGTAAACGGTCCAGAGCGGCCTCGTCACGGAGCAACTCCAGCACCTTGGCCCCCAACATTTCCATGGCATCCCCATCCCTCAACAGCACTGCCGCACCGCGATCGGTCAAGGCCCGGGCATTGTGTGTCTGGTGATCCTCGGCGGCGGTTGGGAGCGGCACCAGGATGGCAGGGCGTTCCACGAGGCACAGTTCGCTCACGCTGAGCGCGCCAGCGCGGGCCACCACCAGATCGGCAACGGCATAAGCGAGGTCCATGCGGTCCACGAATTCAAGGACCCTGCAATCACTGTAGCCGATCGCGTTCACACTGGTGCGCGCCTGTTCCAGGAAGGGCGTGCCTGTTTGCCAGATCACCTGGATACCGGCGTCCTTCCATGATCGAAGGGCCGCTTCCACGCCACGGTTGATCCCCCTGGCACCAAGACTTCCTCCTGTGATGAACAGGATGGGCCGGCCCTCGACCAGACCAAAATGCTCCAGCCCCCTGGGACGTTTGCCGGCAAGCCGTACAACATCCGTCCTCACGGGATTGCCCGTCAAAAGCAACTTTTCCCTGGGGAAGAAGCGCTCCATGCCGGGATATGCGACACAGATGCGATCTGCGCGGCGTGCAAGATGGACATTGGTCCTGCCGGGGAAACTGTTCTGTTCCTGGATGAGCGTTGGAACACCCATGCGCTGTGCCGCCGCCAGCAGTGGTCCGCTCGCATATCCGCCCACACCTACGGCCACATGGGGGCGGAAACGGCGGACAAGATCGCGGGCCTTCCACATGCTGCGCAGCAGGAGCCATGGCAGCGCAACGTTCTTCAGGATACTGCCACGCTGGAAGCCACGGATCGGGAGGCCCTCGATACGATAACCTGCCGCGGGGACCTTGGTCATCTCCATGCGCCCCGTGGCACCCACGAAAAGGAACTCGGCAGCGGCTTCCCGTTCGCGCACCGCATGCGCGATGGCAATGGCTGGGAAGATGTGGCCGCCGGTACCACCACCGGCGATCATCACCCTAAGCGACGGCTGTGCGGGGGCGCTGTTCATCGGTTTCGGTGCGATCGGTTTCCTCCAGGCTGCGGCTGACACTGAGAATGATCCCCACCGCCAGGCTGGTGAACCAGATGGAGGTTCCGCCCATGCTTACCAGCGGCAGCGGCTGGCCGGTGACGGGAACGAGGTTCACGGCAACCGCCATGTTGACCATCGCCTGCAGAACGAGCATGAGGCCGAGGCCTGCTGCCGTAAGCGATCCAAAAGGCTGGCCCAAACGACCTGCAATGCGCACAGCCCTCAGCAGCAGGATGAGGTAGAGCAACATCAGGAAGAGGCCGCCGATGATGCTGCCGTATTCCTCGATGATGAACGCAAAGATCATGTCGGAATAAGGATGCGGGAGCCAGTTGCGCGAAGCGCCACTTCCAGGACCGTTCGGCAGCAACCCACCGGAGGCGATCGCGATCTTCGCATGCTCCACCTGGTAATTGGCGTCGCTGTCGATGGCGCCGAAGTTCTCCAGGCGGGCGATCCAGGTATCAAGGCGTGGAAGCAATCCCGGCTGGCTCTTGGCGATCAGCACGAGGCATCCGAAGGCAAGCACGGCCGATCCAAGAAGAACGAGCAGATGACGTGCAGGGACCTGACCGATGAACATCATCAACACACATATCAGGAATAGCAATGCGGCCGTGGAGAAGTTCGCCGGGAGGATGAGGCCACAGATCACCCCGACGGGCAGCATCAACCGCACCACCACATCACGCAGGGTCCATTCCACATCACCCTGCCTGGATATCACCCGGGCCAGATAGACCACCAGCACCACCTTGGCCAGGTCGCTCGTTTGAAAGCTCTGGTTGATGATGGGAATGGTGATCCAGCGGCTTGCATCATTGATGTTGGAGCCCATGAGCAGGGTGAGCAGCAGCAGGCCGGCACTGACCGGTATGGCCAGCATGGACAAGCGGGAATAATAGGTATGGCGGAGGGTTGATGCATAGTACATGATGGCAGCACCCGATGCGAGCATCAGACCGTGCTTGAACAGGAAATGCAGGGTGCCACCGCCTTCCCTTTTGAAGGCGAGCGAGCTGATCGAACTGTAGACGGCGACCAGGCTGACAAGCCCCAGGATGAGGACCGTCATCCAGATGACGCGATCGCCGCGGAGTTTGTGGATCAGGTTGCTCATGGGCTCCGATCAGAGTTCGTTCACAGCACGCTTGAAGTCGACCCCACGTTCCTCATAATTGGCGTATTGATGGCCACTCGGGCATGCCGGACTGAAAAGCACCACCTCGCCTGGAGCAGCGATCCTGCTGGCAAGGAAGGTGGCGGTCCGAACATCATCCGCCACGAACAGGCGGCCACCATCCTTGAAGGCATGACGGTCGTGACCGGCGCCGAACAACACCACCGCACGAAGCCTGTCCAGGCCGAACTCCTGGGCGACCCCCTCGGTGAGTTCATCGCTCCACGCACCTGCGATCCATACGAACGGACCAGGCACCTCGGCAATGGAGGCAAGGGAAGCGTCAAGAAAGGTGGCCCTGCTGTCGTTCACGAAGAGAACACCATCGCGCTCACAAACCGGCTCAAGGCGGTGAGCCGATCCACGGGCACGCTGCAGGCCGGCCTGACGGCTCTCCAGCAGATGACCGCCTGCCAGCCTTAAGGAAGGGTTGATGGACTTGCTCCGTTCCATGCCTGACATCATCAAAGTGAGCGGACCGCGGCCTTGAAGCGGCGACCGCGCTCCTCGTAGTTCTCGAACAGGTCGAAGCTGGCACAGGCCGGGCTCAGCAATACAACGTCACCAGGTTCGGAGAGCGCATACGCAGCCAGAACGGCCTGTTCGGCACTGTCCGCATCCACCACATCCTTGACTGATGTGCCAAAGACCTTGTGAAGCTTTTCGTTGTCCCTCCCAAGGCATACCAGCGCCTTCACCTTGCCCTTCACCAGGGGCATCAAGGATGCATAGTCGTTGCCCTTGTCAACACCGCCAGCCACCCAGATCACGGGTTTCTCCATGCTCTCCAGGGCGTACCAGGTCGAATTCACGTTGGTGGCCTTGGAATCGTTTATGAACTCCACACCATTGACATGGGCCACATGCTCAAGGCGGTGCTCCACGTTCTGGAAATCGCTCAAGCTTTCCCGCACCACCTCATTGCGAAGCTCCAGCACACGGGCAGCGATCCCCGCAGCCATGGAGTTGTAGACGTTATGGCGGCCCTTGAGCGCAAGTTCGAGGATGGACATGTGGAACGTGTTTTGGTCGATGTTGATGTGGATGTGCCGGTCCTGCAACCAGGCACCATGGGTGAGCGTACGTTCGATGGAAAAGGGCCAGCGCCTGGCTTTCAAGGCATGCCCTTCCAACCAGCCATTGGACTCGGGGTCATCCGCACAGTGGATGAAATGGTCATCGACGGTCTGGTTCATGGCGATCCTGAACTTGCTGGAGACGTAGTTCTCCATCCGGTACTGGTAGCGGTCCAGGTGATCCGGGGTGATGTTGAGCAGGATGGCGATATGCGGGCGGAAGGTGCGGATGCCATCAAGCTGGAAACTGCTCAGCTCAAGCACATACCAATCATGCTCTCCCTCGGCCACAAGACCGGCGAAACTGGTGCCCACATTGCCGCCAAGGGCCACGTGGATACCGGCCCGCTGGAGGATGTGATGGGTCAGCAATGTGGTGGTGGTCTTGCCGTTGCTGCCCGTGATGCCGATGATCCGCCCCTTGCAGTGGCGATAGGCGAATTCGATCTCACTGATGACCGGAATGTCCTTCTGGAGGGCGGCCTGGACAAGCGATGCGGTATCGGGTATGCCCGGGCTTTTGATGATCTCCTGCGCAGCCAGCACACGCTCAGCAGTATGGCCACGCTCCTCGAAGGGTATGCCGAGACGCTCAAGCTCCTCGCGATATGCGGGCTTGATGATGCCCGCATCACTGACGAACACATCAATGCCCCTGCGCATCGCAAGCTTGGCTGCACCCACGCCACTCTCCTGTGCACCCAGCACCACCAGGGGATATGTGCTCCATTGCGCCATCCGCATCAACGCAGCTTGAGTGTTACGATGGAGAGCACCGCGAGCATGATCCCGGCGATCCAGAAACGCGTTACGATCTTGCTCTCATGGATGCCCTTCTTCTGGAAGTGGTGGTGGAGCGGCGACATGAGGAAGATCCTGCGACCCTCACCATATTTCTTGCGGGTGTACTTGAACCAGGACACCTGCATCATCACACTGATGTTCTCCACCAGGAAAATGCCGCACAACACGGGGATCAAGAGTTCCTTGCGCACCAGGATGGCCAGGGTGGCGATGATACCTCCGAGGGCGAGGCTTCCCGTGTCACCCATGAAGACCTGTGCCGGGTAGGCATTGTACCACAGGAACCCGATGCAGGCGCCGAGCAGCGCACCGATGAACACCGCGAGCTCACCCGATCCCGGGATGTACATGATGTCCAGGTAGTTCGAGAAAACGATGTTCCCGCTCACATAGGCGAGGATGCCCAGCGTAAGCACGATGATCGCGGATGTCCCGGTGGCCAGCCCATCCACTCCATCAGTGATGTTCGCGCCGTTGCTTACGGCGGTGATGATGAAGATGACAACGAGGATGTATACGACCCACGTGTAACGTCGCGCCTCATTACCAACGAGCTTTCCCAGTATCGACGAATAGTTGAACTCGTTGTCCTTGACAAAGGGGATCGTCGTATTGGGCGATTTCCGGTTGAGCATGTAGTGCACCGTACCATCATCCTCGGTGATGGTGTGCAGCTGATCCCGGTCCAGTTTCTGGGCGAGTATGGCGGGAACCTCGACGCGGGTGCGGATCTCGGGGTGGAAATACACGGTGGCTCCGATGATGAGGCCGAGCCCCACCTGCCCAACCACCTTGAACTTCCCGGCCAGGCCGCGCTTATCCTTCTTGAACACCTTGATGTAGTCATCGAGGAAGCCGATGCACCCCAGCCACACGGTGCTCACCAGAAGGAGGATGATGTAGATGTTGTTGAGCTTCGCGAAAAGCAGTGTGGGAATGATGGTGGCCGCGAGTATGATGAGGCCTCCCATCGTCGGGGTCCCCTGCTTCTGCAACTGACCCTCGAGACCCAGGTCGCGCACGATCTCACCCACCTGCATCCGGCGAAGCAGGTTGATGATGCCCTGGCCCCACCACAACGAGATGAGCAGGGACACGAACACCGCCATGGCGGCCCGGAACGAGATGTAGCTGAACACACCCGCCCCAGGGATGCCCGCGCCAATGCCATCGAAGAGGTGGTACAGCATTACTTGTGCAGCAGTTCGAGGGTTTCCTTCAGCACGGCCACATCATCGAAAGGGTGCTTCACACCTTGCACCTCCTGGTAGGTCTCATGTCCCTTCCCTGCGAGGAGCACCACATCTCCCGGCCGTGCAATGCGAACCGCCTGCCGGATGGCCTCACGGCGATCGGGATCCACCAGGATGCGGGGCAGGTCGCCAGGTGCGATACCAGCGCGCATCTCATCGAGAATGCCCATGGGGTCCTCACTGCGCGGGTTGTCGCTCGTTAGGACCACCTGCGCACTGAGTTCGGCTGCAATTCGCCCCATCAAGGGACGCTTGGCTCGATCACGGTCCCCCCCGCACCCGACGACCGTGATCACACGTTCATGCTCCCCACATACTTCGTTCACGGTGGCAAGCACGTTCTTCAGCGCATCAGGGGTGTGGGCATAGTCAACGATGCCGATGACCCCCGATGAACTTCGCACGATCTGGAAGCGACCCCTCGGCGGCTCCAGGTCACTGAGCGCGGTAAGCACGTTGATGGGTGGTTCGCCCAGCAACAGGGCCGTGGCATACACGGCGGTCAGGTTGCTGGCATTGAACTCGCCGATGAGCCGGGCATACAGGTCATGCCCATCCACGTTGAGGTGAAGGCCCGTCAATTGGTTCTCAACGATCCGCGCCCGGTGATCGGCCATGCTCCTGACAGCGAATGAGCGCCTGGTCGCCCGCGTGTTCTGGACCATGACAGAACTGTGCGGATCATCCGCGTTCACCAGTGCGAACGCCCCGGTGGGCAGCAGGTCGAAGAACCCCTTCTTGGCCTTGATATAGGCGTCGAAGGTGCCATGGTAGTCGAGGTGGTCGTGGGTGATGTTGGTGAATACCGCACCAGTGAAATGAAGTCCGGCGATGCGCTGCTGCACAACACTGTGCGAACTGACCTCCATGAAGCAGTGTGTGACCTTCTCCGACACCATCTCGGCAAGGAGTTCATTCAACCGCACCGCGTCAGGGGTGGTGTGTGTGCTTGGTATGGTCCGCTGCCCGATGCGGATCTCCACCGTGCTGATCAGGCCGCACTTGTAGCCCAACGAGCGGAACAACCGGAAGAGAAGCGTTGCCGTGCTCGTCTTTCCGTTGGTACCGGTGATGCCGACCAGCTTGAGCCTGCGCGAAGGCTGCCCGTGGAAGTTGTCGGCCATCTGGCCAAGTGCCTCTGCGGCATCCGGCACCCTTACGTACGTAATACCGGTCTTCAGTTCTGCCGGTAGTTCCTCGCAGATGATGGCCACCGCCCCTGCCGCCAGTGCCTTGTCGATGTAGGCATGGCCATCCACTTGTGTGCCACGAGCAGCCACGAATGCGGTGAACGCGGTCACCGTACGGCTGTCGAAAGCAAGCTGTTCCACCGCCGTGTTGGTCGAACCCACCACCTGCTCAATGCGGACCTTGTAAAGGATGTCCTTCAGCAGTTTCATGTCAGTTCGATGAGGATGGAGGTTCCCGGACGTGCATTGCCACCAGGCTGGATCGACTGCCGCTTCACCATGCCACTACCTGCCACGCGCACGCTCAGGCCGGCGCTTTCAAGGAGGTATATCGCATCCCTGAGACCCATACCAACCACGTTCGGAACGCGCTCCATGCCCGGCTCAGGGATCCCACGCGGAGCAAGCACGACCGAACTGTCTCCCGCCTGGGTGGTCACCCATCCCGCATCCTCCTTCATCTCAACGGGTATCCGCAGCCCCTCCAATGCGACGCGGAGATCGCCCGCATGCCCGCTGTGACTTACAGGCATGCGGCGAGCATCTGTGAAAGCCACCTGCACGGGCTGCTGCAGCTCAAGCCGGTTGCTGTAGATCTTGTCAGCGATCTCCTTGAAGATGGGACCCGCCACCACGTTGCCGTAATAGCCGCTCATCGTGGGTCCGTTCACCACCACGATACAGCTGTACTTGGGTGCGTCGGCCGGGAAATAGCCGGCGAACGACGCCTGGTAGCTTGGCTCCTGCCGCTTGTAGCCTCCGAGGCGGGCAATCTGCGCCGTTCCAGTCTTGCCTGCAATTCGGAAATGCGCTCCTTTCAGATTGGTCGCGGTTCCCGTGTCCACGACGTTCACCAGCATGCGATGTGCGATCTCCAGGGTCTGGGGTGAAGCGATGCGTTCATTCAGGACGACCGGTTCGAACTCCTTCACGGTACGCCCATTGCGCGATATGCGCTCCACCATGTAGGGCTGCATCATCCGGCCATCATTGGCCACCGCGTTATAGAAGGAGAGTATCTGCAGGGGTGTGAAAAGCGTCTCATACCCGATGCTGATCCATGGAAGGCTCACACCGCTCCAGCCCTTTTCACCTGGTCCACGAAGCGTTGGCACGGGCTCACCGGGGATCATCACACCCGATGGCTGATGCAGCCCCATGCGTCGGAGCCCCTCGATGAAGTCCTTCGGCCTCTCGCCATAGGCCTTGGTGACCGCGAGGCTGATGCCGGTGTTGGAGGAAAGCTCGAATGCGCGCTCGACCGTGATCTTGCCATATCCACCCTCGTGCGAGTCGCGCATGGTGCGATCCCGGAAACGCACCTCGCCATTGCGTGTATCCACGATGCTCCGGGGATCGATGAGGCCGTCCTCGATGCCAACGAGCAACGAGGCCAGCTTGAACGTGGAGCCCGGTTCGGTGGCCTCGGCGATGGCGTGGTTGAGCCCTTCGGTGTAGGTGCTGTCATCGCCCTTCATCAGGTTGCTGATGGCCTTGATCTTGCCGGTGGCAACCTCCATCACGACCACGCATCCATAGCGCGCACCGTGCTTCCTGAGCTGGCGTTCAAGCGCTGCATCGGCAACATCCTGGAGATTGATATCGATGGTGGTGTGCACATCCGAACCGGGAACCGGATCAACTCCATCACCATCGTCCACCGGCATCCACACGCCACCGGCCAGGCGGCGCTCCAGGCGACGACCCGTGGTACCCTTCAACCACTTGTCATACCCGGCCTCCAGCCCCACCATGTTGCTGTCACGCAATACATAGCCCACGGTGCGTGCCGCCAGACGCCCGAAGGGACGCACGCGCACCATGCGTTTCTCGGTGACGAGCCCGCTCTTGTATCGACCAAGGCGGTAGAGCGGAAAACTCCGCAGCTGCTGCACCTGCGTGTGGTCCGCCTTGCGCTTCACCAGGTGATAGCGATCGCGACGGGCACGCGCCTGTTGCAGGTCGCGCTTGTAGTCAGCTGCGGTGCGATCGCCGAACAACCGGGCCAGGTGCCATGCAAGCGAATCCACATGCGCTCGGAACAGTTCATCAGTGAGCGCATCCGCGGCCATGTCCATGCGCACATCGTATTCGGGTACGCTGGTGGCCAGCAGCCTGCCGTCCTCGCTGTAGATATGTCCGCGGTCCGGCTGCACCGTGCGGTAGGTGGTGCTCACCTGAGCGGCCTTGGCCCGCCACTTGTCACCTTCCAGCAGTTGGATGGTGAAGAGCTTCACAGCGATGGCGGTTGCGAACACCACCATGAGCAGGTAGATCACATTGGCCCGTGCCCGCAGCTGCTTGATGTCCATCATGGCGTGCGGGTCTTTTTCAGTTCACGCTCGGTCACCTCCACTTTCACGGGCGGAACGCGGCTTTCACGCAGACCCAGGGACCCGATGCCCGCCGCCACCTGGCTCTGCTGTTCACGCTTTTCAAGTTGGGCACGCACGGTGATGTACTCCGACCTGAGCTCCTTCAGGGCGGACCCGCTGCTGTCCAGGTCACGCACCACGCGTTCGGTGTGGTAACCGTAGGCGATGTAGACGATCATCATCCCCGCACAAAAGAGGATGAAGGGCATGTTGCCGAGGACCCTGTCGCGGGTCAGGAAGGAGCCGTTGAGCACGCTGATGAAGCCACCCTGAAGGCGCGCGCCACCATCCTTCAAAGCCTGCTCGGGCTTCGGGGTGGTCTCCTCCTGTATGTCGCGCTTCCGGTTCACGTGCGTTCTGCTGCTCTTAGCCGGGCACTGCGGGCCCGTGGGTTGATGGCTATTTCCTCTTCCGTGGGTTGTATCGCCTTGTTGCTTGTCGGGTTGAACGGCCTCAGCCGGTTGCCATAGAGGTCCTTGGTCTCCACACCAACGAGGTCGCCAGTGCGCATCCAGTTCTTGACCATGCGGTCCTCCAGGCTGTGATAGCTCATGACCACCAGCATTCCGCCGGATGCGATCACCTCCACGCTCTGCAGCAGGAGCTGTTCGAGGGAGCCGAGCTCATCGTTCACCGCAATGCGCAAGGCCTGGAAGACCTGCGCGAGGAAGGTGTTCTCCCTGGCGCGTGGCGTCACCGGCTCCAACGCCTCGACCAACTGGAGGGTGGTCGCTATGCGGCTGTGCGCATTGGCCTTCACCAGCTGCCGTGCCACACGGTGGGCACCCTCCACTTCGCCGTACGTGCGGAGTATCCGGGTCAGCGTTGCTTCATCGGAATCACGCAACAACTGCGCTGCAGTGCGTCGCGAGCGGTGGTCCATCCGCATGTCGAGGGGGCCATCGAAGCGGAAGCTGAATCCGCGGGAACCGGTGTCGAACTGGTGGCTGCTCACCCCCAGGTCGGCAAGCAGGCCGTTCACCGGAAGAGCGTGGAGGAACCGCAGGTGATTGCGCATCCAGCGGAAATCGGAGCGCACCAGGGTGAAGCGGTCATCGTCGATCGCATTGGCCCAGGCGTCGCGGTCCCGGTCGAACGCGATCAGGCGCCCGTGTGGACCAAGACGTTGCAGGATGGCCCTGCTGTGACCGCCGCCGCCGAAGGTGGCATCCACATAGACGCCATCGGGGCGGATGTTCAATCCGTCAAGACAGGCTTGTAAAAGAACGGGGTCGTGATACTCATCGATCATCGGCTTGGGGCTTGCCACCCATCACTTTCGCAGCCAGTGACTTGAAGTCCACGTTCCCGCCCAATGCACCCTTGTGCAGCGCCTCGCTCCAGATCTCGATGCGATCCCCCATCCCCGTGAACACGATGTCCTTCTCCAGGCGGGCATAGGACATCAGTGGCTTGGGAATGAGCAATCGTCCGTTGGCGTCGAGCTCCAGCGGCGTGGCTCCGTTGAGGAAGCGCCGAATGAACTCCACGTTCTCCGGATCGAAGCGGTTGAGGCGGCGCACATCGGCGCTCGTCCTGTTCCACTCCTCCATCGGATAAAGCACAAGGCACTCGCTGAACACGTCCCGGTTCACCACAAACCCCTTGGGCACCTCCCCACCGAGCTGCTTCTTCAGCGCGGCAGGCAAGAGCACTCGGCTCTTGGCGTCCAAGGTGGATGGGTATTCCCCGAGCAGGTTCAGCATGGTGCATGCAGGCCGGAATGGTCGCGAAAGTAGGTGACGTCACCCACTTATTCCCACGATCTCCCCCGTTTTTGCCCTTTTGTTGATAATTATTCAACGGCAAAGGTGTGCAAAAGTTGCCCGATAACCACAACCCCATTGAAAACAAGGCATTTTGAAGGTGGGAGGAAGTGGGAGCCTTATGAACAAACCCAACGCATATGCGCACCTCCTTCCAGGCGCACGGTACGTTTCCGGAAGACCAGGCAATGACTCATATATCCTTGATCATCAATACATTGAATCCAGACGAACGAAACCACGACCAGATGTCGTGGGACGCGGTGGGAGGAAAGGGGAAGGAACCGCCCGTCCCGTGGTGGAGCCCATCCCAAAGCCCGACCAGGGGCGGCCATCAAGCCTCCCCCACACCCTCTGATCATTCGCGCTTGCTGCCGCCCCCCGTTATGCACAGTACCCTGCGACAAACATCCTGAGGACCATCGGTGCACCCATGCAGGCCGCCCTCTACCTTTGGTCGAACGGTATGGCGCACGGATCACAACTGAGGCACGAGGGCGAGTTCTCCTACATCGACGTGGGCGATGGCCCCCCGCTCATCTTCCTGCATGGCCTGTTCGGAGCCTTGAGCAACTTCGAAGGCCCCATCGCACATTTCGGAGGGCGCTACCGGGTGCTGATGCCCATGCTGCCGCTCTACACGCTGCCCATGTTGAACACCAACGTGCCGGCCTTGGCGGATTTCCTGGACCGTTTCATCAGGCACAAGGGACTCAACGCCGTGAACCTGTTGGGCAACTCGCTCGGTGGTCACGTGGCACTTGTCTACGCCACGAAACATGCCGACACGGTGCGCACGCTCACCCTCACCGGCAGCAGCGGGCTCTACGAGAACGCGTTCGGGGGCAGTTTCCCCCGTCGCGAGGACAAGGAATACCTCCGCCGCAAGATCGCGCTCACCTTCCATGACCCCCGCCACGCAACGGACGAATTGGTGGAGGAATGCCATGCGACGGTGAACGACAAGGCCAAACTGATCCGCATCCTTTCCCTTGCCAAGAGCGCCATCCGCCATAACATGGCACGGGAGCTGCCCCACCTGAAGATGCCGGTATGCCTGGTCTGGGGCAGACAGGATACCATCACCCCCCCGCACGTAGCCGAGGAATTCCACAGCCTCATCCCCAACAGCGAGCTGTT
>CAZLGY010000001.1:0-24636 GCA_964559165.1 uncultured Chryseobacterium sp. | reverse complement strand
GATCGACGAATGCGGCCATGCGGCAATGATGGAACACCCTGATACCTTCAATGCCATCGTGGATGCCTGGTTGACCAGGACGTTGGCATGATGTGCGGTCCGGGTACATCGCGGAGCGCGCCGCGCATTGACCCATCCCGCGCGCGCAGACCAGCATGAAAGCGCTCCTTGCACAACACCTTACCAGCGGACGAAGCGCCAGGGATTGGCCCGCACCGAACCTGCCTGAGTACGCCTTCATCGGACGGAGCAACGTGGGCAAGAGCTCGTTGATCAACATGCTCTGCCACATCAACAAGCTGGCGCGCGTAAGCAATACGCCGGGCCGCACGCGCAACGTGGAGCACTTCCGGGTGGAGGGCACCCTCACCAGCAAGCGGCCATGGATGCTGGCCGACCTGCCGGGCTACGGCTTCGCCAAGGCCAGCAAGGCGGAACGTGCCGTGTGGGAGAAGATGATACAGACCTACCTGAAGGAGCGGGAGAACCTGCAGAACGTATTCCTCCTGGCCGACTCCCGCCTGGAACCACAGCAGAACGACCTTGACATGGTGCAGTGGCTGGGCGAACATGGCATTCCTTTCAGCATCGTTTTCACCAAGAGCGACAAGCTGCCGGGACCCAAGGTGGACAGCAACGTCGCGCAGTTCAAGCGCAAGCTCAAGGAAACGTGGGAGGAGCTGCCACCGGTGTTCATCACCAGTTCAGAGCGCTCCAGGGGACGCGACCAGCTACTGGCATATATCGAGACGGTGAACTCAACGTGGGGGGTGATGCCCGACTGAACCGTCCAGGTGCAAGCCGCCCGGCATATCCAGTGCCCATGCCGTACGGGCCGCGCATCAGGAGCATCCTACTTCTTTTGACCCGGCAACATGTGCTCCGCGAAATAGCCTGCGAAGTCACGCATCTGCGCAGCCATGCGTCCCTCGCCGGTGGCGCGCTCGAAGGTGTCGGCCATGGTGAGGATGTTCTGGTGGAAGAAGGCCTTCATCTCCTCCACGGTCATTTCCTTGGTCCACAGATCGATGCGCAGGGTGTTGCGTTCGGCCTCATCCCAAAGCGACAACAGGACCGCCTTGCTGGTGCTGCGTGTGGCCCCGTCCTCGGCCTCCCAATCTATGCGCTCGGGAACCTTGTTCTCGTCCAGCTGCACGGTCAATTTGATCTCCGAGGTGGTCATGTGGGGCGGTTCATGCGTCCACTTCAGCGCGGACGGTAGCTTTTCAGGATGATGTTCGGGTCTGCGATCCGGAAGAGTTCGGCAAAGGTGGTGCCCGGGTGTGCTTCCAGGTACTGGCTTACCATGCGGTATCCGATCCACTCGCCGATATGGCCGGGACTTTCACGGGGGAACCCATTGGTGAACGGCCCATCGTTCATGATGCGCCCGATGTCATCCGCCTTCCTGCTGAAGAGCAGTTCACGCCCGGCCAGTTCGCGCCATAGGAGCGCTTCATGGGTCTCGCACCAGGCCAACTGCTCCGGTGAGAAGGCGAACTTCCGGAACAGCTCCGTATCCGGCAGCAGGGCATCGAGCAACGCCATCACCTTCCCCGTCTCCACCAGGTGGCCAAGCAGGCTGGCGCCCTCGGTGGGCTGCGCATAATGCACCAGCAACCAGCCTTTCACCGCGCTGGGCACCAGCATGGCAGGCACCATGCGCTGTTTCACGAACTGCGGGAAGGCTTCCGGCGCAAGGCGGGCCACCACCGGATGGTCGCTGCCCACGAACCACTCCACCCCGAAGCCGAGCACACTGTCCGTGGGAAAAAGCCCGTAATTGAACCCGGAATTGAAGGCGACCAGCCGCGGTGTGATGCTGTCCGGAAAGGCCACCTTCAACCGTGCAAAGGCCTCCTCAAAAGTGCGCTGCTCCTGCACCAGCTCACCCAGCACGGTGTCCGCCGCGTGCTGAACGCTGCGCCAGTCGGGATCATCCACGAAAGCACGCATCATGCGCAGCATCTGCGGATCCTCCAACGGCGGGCCCTGCAGGATGTGTTCCACATACAGGCGGAAGAAGGACCCCGATCCGGCACGGGCTTTGTCCAGGGATGCCTGGAACTGTGCTGTGTCCGCATGGAAAAGATGGCGGTCGAGGCGTTCGATGGGCAGGTGAAGCCTCACGTCGCCGGCATCGAGCGCAGTGCTGCCGCGATGTGTGCACGAGGTCCACAACACCATGAAGGCACCCAACACGAGGAAGGGAACACGTGTTTCCAACAGCTTACCTTTGAACATCCACCAAGCGCACAAAATTATGAAGACCCTGCTGCACCGGATCGTTGGAACGATGGCTTTGATGATGGCCTCCGCTTTGATCACCGCTCCATCACTGCTGGCCCAGGAGAACACTGGCGTCCGCTTCGGCCTGAAGTTGAGCCCCAACCTTTCCATGCTCCGTTCGGACACCAAGGAGCTGAAAGCGGCCGGGAACACGCTCGGATATACGTTCGGCCTGATGACCGAATTCCCGATCGGAGGCAGCGGCAACTACCGTTTCGCCACCGGCCTCAGCTTGAACAAGGTGGGTGGGAGGACCTCAACTGATACCAGCTACTCGACCGTACCAGGACAAACGATCCTGCAGGTGCGCTCGCTGGAGAGGACCTACAAGTTGCAGTACATCGAACTTCCGCTGACCGTGAAGTTGATGACCAATGAGATCGGCTACATGCGCTACTTCGCCCAGGTGGGGTTCAGCGCAGGCTTCAACATCGCTGCCAAGGCGGATATCGTGCAGGCCGTCGTCTTTCAGAATGCACCAACGCTGGTACAGGATTTTGAGGAACTGGAGAACGAAAATGTGATGGATGAGATCAACCTCTTCCGCATTGGTCTGGTGGTGGGTGCCGGTGCCGAGTACAATTTCAGCGGGAACACCAGCCTGCTCTTCGGGATCACCTACAACAACGGTTTCACCAACATCGCCAATTTCGAACTGGCTGGAGGCAAGAAGGCGCGCTTGCTGAACAACTACCTCGAACTGACGGTGGGCATGTTCTTCTGATCGGAAGCATCCAGAGTGGCCCCGTTCGTGAACACATGGACGGGGCTTCGCATATTTACACCATGCAGACAACAGCGGTCATCGACCACATCACCCACTGGCTTAGGGACTATTGCATCTCCAACCGCCAGCGCGGCTTCGTGGTGGGTGTGAGCGGTGGCATCGACAGTGCGGTGACCAGCGCGCTTTGCGCACGCACCGGCCTGCCCACATTGTGCGTGGAAATGCCCATCCACCAAGCACCCAGCCATGTTGCACGTGCGTTGGAACATGTGGCGCAACTGCAGGAGGAACATCCCAACGTGACGCTCGAACGTGTGGACCTCACCCCCGCGTTCGACACACTGGTACAAGCCCTGCCAGGCAGCCCGCACGATGACACCCGCCAGCTCGCACTCGCCAATACCCGCGCACGTCTGCGCATGACCACCCTGTACTACCTCGCGGGCGTGCACGGCTGCCTGGTGGCCGGCACCGGCAACAAGGTGGAGGACTTCGGCGTGGGCTTCTTCACCAAGTACGGTGACGGCGGTGTGGACCTATCCCCCATCGCCGACCTCACCAAAAGCGAGGTGTACGCCGTGGCCCGTGAGCTGGGTCTTGTACAGAGCATCCTCGATGCCGCGCCCACCGACGGGCTCTTCGGCGACAGCCGCACGGATGAGGACCAGATCGGTGCCACCTATCCCGAGCTGGAATGGGCCATGGACCTGCGCGACAAGGGGGGCGCCACCGAAGGGCTCAGTGAGCGCCAGCGCACCGTGCTCGCCATCTTCGACAAGCGACGTGCGGCCAACAGGCACAAGATGGCGCCGCCCCCGATATGCCTGATCCCAGGCGATCTGAAGGGCTGACCCCCGGGATCACCGTCACCTGCCGAACACCTCGCCGAGGATCCGCTCAAGGGTGCTTTCTCCGAAGAGGATATGGATGCCCACCAGGACGCTCGCGCCGGCATCCATGGGAATGCGTTGCAGTGTGCCGGCAGCATCCGGTATGCGCAGCGCATGCACCGGCAACCAGTTCACCTCGGCCCTCAGTTGGAACGTGCCGGATAGCTTGTGCCGCACATGCGCGAAGGTGCACAAACCCGTGTAGTTCAGGTTCACCCGATCGCTGCCTTGCGGAAAGCCACTTCGGTATCCATCCGCGCGAACACCCGCCATCAAGCGTGTCCGCTGCGATACTTTGTAGCCCGCAGCAAGCTGGACCGGCAGCATATAATGGAAACTCCAGCGATCGCCCAGCGGCGATCGCCCGCCCACGAAGGGCAGCGGCAGGATGAGCCCATCGTTCACCGATACGGCCAACCCATAGAACACCTGTCGGCGCGACCCTTTCACGTGCATCCTGCCGATGATGCCATTGGATCGCGGCACCGCCCTGTCCAGCGTGGATGAGGCCTCGCTGACATTCGCGTTCAGGCCCCAGAACAGGATGCGGTAGCGCTTCGTGAGCCGGATACCAAGGACGCCGATGGATGCGGCGTGCAATGTGTGCGGTTCGTCGCCTACGAGCAATTCGCGCGGGCTGTAGCGCAGGTTGAGCATCACCTGGGAGGCCCGTACACGCAGGCTGTTCTTCAGTAGTTCCGGCCATGACCCACCCTGCGTATCCAGCTCCACACGGGCGGACCACCTCCTCCACAATGGAACCGTGACGACAGCCGTGGCGGTGCGATCGGAGAAGCTGCCAGGGCGGTCTCTGAGAGCCACACCGGGCAGGTACCGGGCATCAAGGCTCAACCGTGGCCGGAACAATTGATCGAACTGTTCCAGGTCGAAGGTCTGTGCATGGCTGTGAGCACATGCCGCGCCAAGCAGAACGATCAGGAGCAGGGAGGAAATGCGGCGCATGGGCGGAACGTGCTGGCAAAGTTCCTGTTCAGGCCGGAGTGAGTGAGGGTGTGCCCATGGTCCACCTCCATGGATGAACATCGACGTGATGAAGCACCGGGTATCCAGACCTCACTTCAACAAGGTCACCCGATGGTCCAGGTCCTTCCCCCGCTCAACAAGGCATCGAGATCACCGATCCCTTTCTTCGCCTTGGCCTCCTCCAACTGCCCATTGATACGCTCCTCCACCGTGGAGCGCCGGGTCACATAGAACACCCCGAACGGCCGTGGCATGGCTCCTTCATGGTCCTGGTCATCGAATAGGCGCACAAGGATGCTGGCCTTGAAGCTATCGTGCATGTCGTGTATCCACAGATCGTTGGGCAGGGGCTCTCCGGGGATGAGCTCCACGATCACGGGTGTCATGCCCGCCAGCTTGATGCCCTTGGTGGCGTTCGCGAAAACGAGGGGCTTGCCATGTTCCACGAAAAGGGTGTGGAAAGGTTTACTCGCCTTTTCCGTGAAAACCTCGAACGCTCCGTCGTTGAACACGTTGCAGTTCTGGTAGATCTCGACCAAACTGGTGCCACGGTGCGCATCAGCCGCCACCAACACCTCCCGCAGTTGTTTGGGATCGCGGTCCATGGCACGTGCGATGAAGGTGGCGTCGGCCCCCTTGCACAGCGCGAGCGGATTGAAGGGATGGTCCACGCTGCCCATGGGCGTGCTCTTGGTCACCGCGCCTTCGGGTGAAGTGGGTGAATACTGCCCTTTGGTGAGGCCGTATATCTCGTTATTGAAGAGCAACACGTTCACGTCCACGTTACGGCGCAACAGGTGGATGAGATGGTTGCCGCCGATGCTGAGCGAGTCGCCGTCGCCGGTGATCATCCAAACGCTCAGGTCAGGACGCACGGCACGCAGGCCGCTTACGATCGCGGGTGCACGGCCATGGATGCTGTGCATGCCGTAAGTGTCCAGGTAGTAGGGAAAACGCGAGCTGCAGCCGATCCCACTGATGAACACGATCTCCTCCTTGGGCCTGCCCTGGTCCTTCAGGACGGTCTCCACCTGCTTCAGGATGGAATAGTCGCCACAACCAGGGCACCATCGCACCTCCTGGTCGGAGGCGTAGTCCAGCTTCGCAGGGGCATTGCTGCCGTTGATCACTTCGGTGGCCGTGGTCATTGCTTCAGGTATTCGAGGGCGGCGGCCTTGATCTCCGCCGAGGTGAAGGGCATGCCCTGGATCTTGTTGAGCCCCTTGGCGTCCACCAGGTATTCGGCGCGGATCAGCTGCCTCAACTGGCCGCTGTTCATCTCGGGGATCAGCACCCGGTCGAAGCGCTTCAGCAGGTCGCCCAGTTCCTTGCGGAAGGGGAACAGATAGCGCAGGTGCAGGTGTCCCACATCATGCCCCTCCGCACAAAGCTCGTTCACCGCGGTCTTGATGGCACCATAGGTGCTTCCCCAGCCCAGGATGAGCAGGTCACCGCTCTCAACGCCATTGCTCAGGTCCAGCGGAGGTACGTTCTCCACCACCTTGCGCACCTTCCCGGCACGCAGCCGCACCATCTTCTCATGGTTCAGCGGTTCGTAGCTGATGTTGCCCGTTCCATCCTCCTTCTCGATGCCACCGATGCGGTGCTGCAGCCCGGCCATGCCGGGAATGGCCCAGGGACGCACACCGTTGGCATCGCGCTTGTAGGGCAGGAATTTCTCCGAAGCCACCCCTTCGGCCCCGGCCTGGGATGGTGTGGCGAACGGGGGCCTGATGGCCTGCAGGTCCCTGGCCTGAGGGAAGCGCCACGGCTCGGAGCCGTTGGCGATGTAACCATCACTGAGCAGGATCACGGGCGTCATGTGCTCCACCGCGATGCGCACGGCCTCGAACGCCATCTCGAAACAATCGGTGGGGCTGCTGGCGGCAAGCACCGGGATGGGCGCTTCGCCATTGCGGCCGTGCACTGCCTGGAACAGGTCCGCCTGTTCGGTCTTGGTGGGCAGGCCTGTGCTGGGACCACCGCGCTGGACGTTCACGATCACCAGGGGTATCTCCAGCATGAATGCGAGGCCCATCGCTTCACCCTTGAGCGCGATGCCAGGGCCGCTGCTGGCCGTGACACCGAGCGCACCGCCGTAGCTGGCGCCGATCGCGGAACAGATCGCTGCGATCTCGTCCTCGGCCTGGAAGGTCTTCACGCCGAAGTTCTTGTGGCGCGCCAACTCGTGCAGGATATCGCTCGCCGGCGTGATGGGGTAACTGCCGTAGAAGAGGTCGAGACCTGCCTTCTGTGCCGCAGCGACCAGTCCCAGGGCGATGCCCTGGTTGCCGGTGATGCTACGGTAGGTGCCCTTGGGCAGTGGTGCGGGCTTCACCTCGAACCGCGTTGTGAACGTCTCGCTGGTATCCCCGTAGTTGAAGCCAGCCAGCAGGGCTTTGCGATTCGCATCCAGCAGCTCGGGCTTCCTCCCGAACTTCTGGGCCAGGAACTGCTCGCTGTTCTCCAGGCTGCGGCTGTACATCCAGTTGATGAAGCCGAGCACGAACATGTTCTTGCAGCGGTCCTTCTCCTTCATGCCCAGCGTGGTCTCCGCCAGGGCGTTACGCGTCATCTTCGTCACATCCACCGCATGCACGGTGTAGTTGGCCAGGGTACCATCGGTGAGCGGTTCCTGCTGGTCGATGTAACCGGCAAGGCGCAGGTTCTTGGGGTCGAAGCCGTCGCTGTTGGCGATTATGATGCCACCCTTCTTGAGCTTGCCGAGGTTGGCTTTGAGGGCCGCAGCGTTCATCACCACCAGCACGTCACACGCGTCACCGGGGGTGAAGATCTCCGTGCTTCCGAAATGGAGCTGGTAACCGCTGACACCGGCCAATGTTCCCTGGGGAGCACGGATCTCGGCGGGGAAATTGGGGAAGGTGCTGACATCATTGCCGAAGAGCGCATTGGTGTCGGTGAACTGGCTTCCGGTGAGCTGGATGCCATCGCCGCTGTCACCGGCGAAGAGGATGACCACATTGCGCCGCTCCTCAACGGTCTTGGTCCGGGTGGGGGTTTCCATGGAGAAGAATGCCCGGCAAAGGTAGGCGCAGGGCGTGGGTGGGGATGCTCGTTGGTCGCGACCTCCGAGCAGAACAACGGAAGGGCATCATCGGTTCGCAGTGTTCGGCAAGTGCGGCAAGCCGGACGCCTACCGGTCCTGGATCACCGCCCCCAGGTTCACCGCTTCCACCGCCTTGATCTGCGGGACCGCCCGTTTGATCGCATCCTCGACTCCGGCCTTCATGGTCATGGGGCTCATGGCACAATTGGTGCAGGCACCATGGAGCCGCACCCGGGCAATGCCATCGACGGTCACCTCCTCCAGGGTGATGTCGCCGCCATCGGCTTCAAGGAAAGGGCGCAGATCGGCCAGTGCGGCCTCGATGCGTTGGATGGTGTCCTGCACGTCCATGGCTCAGGCATTGACCGGGGTCTCTTCGCGTTCCAGCACCTGCAGGCGTTGCATGAAGGCACTGACAAGATCGGCGAACGGGCGCGCAGCGGGCGTATCACCCTGCAACACGGCCGGGCGGCCGACATCGCCGGCCTCACGGATGCTCTGCACCAGCGGCACCTCGGAGAGGAAGGGCACATTGAGCTCCTCGGCGAGCCCACGGGCACCGCCCTTGCCGAAGATGTAGTATTTGTTCTCCGGAAGTTCCGCCGGGGTGAACCAGGCCATGTTCTCCACGATGCCAAGCACGGGAACGTCAACGCTGGGCAGACGGAAGAGACCCACGCCCTTGCGTGCATCGATGAGCGCCACGTTCTGCGGCGTGCTCACAATGATCGCACCGGTGAGCGGAACGGCTTGCACCAGCGACAGGTGTATGTCACCGGTCCCGGGAGGGAGGTCCACCAGCATCACATCCAGATCGCCCCAGTCCACATCCTTGATCATCTGGTCCAGCGCCTTGGTGGCCATGGGGCCGCGCCATGCGATGGCCTGGTCGGTCTGTGCGAAGAAGCCGATGCTCAGCAGCTTCACGCCATAACTCTCCACCGGTACTATCCAGTGCTTGCCATCCTTCTCCCTGGTATTGGGCTTTTCGTGCAGCACATCGAACATCAGCGGCATGCTGGGACCGTAGATGTCGGCATCCACCAGACCCACCTTCAGACCGCGTGCTGCAAGGCCCGCCGCAAGATTGGCCGTGATCGTGCTCTTGCCAACACCGCCCTTGCCGCTGGCGATGGCTACGATGTGCTTAACACCGGGGAGCACCTTGCGCAGATCACCGCGTTCTCCGCTCAAGGGCGTAACGGTGGCCGTTACGACCACGTCCGGTCCGAGCGCCTGTTTCAGGTTGAAGGTGATCGCCTCCTCCATGCGCTTGCGGCTGTGCATGGCGGGATTGCTCACCTCAACATGCACGCTCACCATGTTGCCGGAGACCCTGATCTCGCGCACCAGATCGAGGGCCACGATGTCCTTCTTGAGGTCGGGCTCGATGATGCGCGACAGGATGGGAACGATCTCTTCCTTGCTGATGCTCATGCGGGGAGCGCAAAGCTAATGGCTGCGTGTGGCAAGGTTGTGCTCAGATAGCAAGGTGCACCCCGGGATCCCAGAAGCGCTCGGCAAAGTCCACCACGACATCGTCCTTCACCTTCACCCGTTCGCGCTCCAGCAGCTCCTGCATACGCGTGGGCGTGGCGAAGTGGTGTTTACCGGTGAGCATGCCGTTCCGGTTCACCACCCTGTGCGCGGGTACGGCAGGCCGCACCACGTGGCTGCGGTTCATGCAATAGCCCACCATGCGGCTGCTGCGCATTGCACCAAGGTACTTCGCGATGGCCCCATAGGTGGTCACTCGGCCGCGCGGTATTGCGCGCACCACGGCCATCACATCCGCGAAGAGGTCACGCCTGCCACCCGGGAGGGATGTATCCTGGTCGGTACCGGTCATGTTCATGCGTCGCAGCATGGAGCGGGCTATGCGAACCTGAAACGGACATAGTGGATCGTCCTTCCCTGCTCCAGCCACATCTGCTCATAGTAGGTCCGGATGTTCAGAACAGCCTGCTCCCCGGCAGGCACACGGCTGATGAGCTCCGAATGAACGTTCCTGCTCTGCTCGAGGATGGTCAACTGGTGCTGGTCGATCATCTCCAGGGTATAGTCATAGAGCTCGGGGCTGTCGGTCTTCAGGTGCACCATACCGCCCGGCTTCAGCACCTCCTTGTAACGGGCCAGGAACAACGGGCTCGTCAAACGCTTGCGCGGTTTGCCGAGCTGGGGATCGCTGAAGGTGAGCCATATCTCATCCACCTCCTGGGGGCCGAAGCACTTGAGCAGGTGATCCACGTGGGTTCGCAGGAAACCCACGTTCGTGAGCCCTTCCTCCCTCGCCGCGCGGGCACCACGCCACAGCCGGGCGCCCTTGATGTCAATGCCCAGATAATTCCGTTCGGGGTGCATGCGGGCCAGCCCCACGGTGTATTCTCCCCCGCCACAACCGAGTTCAAGGACCAGCGGTGCATTGCGGCCGAACAGGAGCGTGTTCCACTGGCCTCGATGGGGCAGGCCCTCCTGCACCAACTGGGCGAAGGTGGGCTGAACCACATGACTGAAGGTCAGGTTCTCGGCAAAACGGGCGATCTTGTTCTTGCCCATGGATCGGATCGTTCGGAACTCGTTCCACAGCGAACCGAAGACCTTGCAGGACCTGCTGCAGGAGCCGCCTGCGACGAAGGCCCGGAACGTGTGGACGGCGAAAGTAGCGCTCTCTGCGGCCAGCGCTCAAGAGAACTTAAGGTGGGGATAATATTGTGCATGCCTTTGCGTGGCACTTTTGCAACATCATGTTCCATGGCGCACGCATCCTGGTGGCACCACTGGACTGGGGCTTGGGCCATGCCACGCGATGCATCCCCATCATCAGCCGGTTGATCGACCTCGGCGCCGTTCCTGTGATCGGGGCGGATCGCGGACCACTGGCATTGCTGCGCCGTGAGTTCCCTGACCTGGAATACGCCGTGCTACCGGGTCCGGTGATACGATATGGAGGCGGACGGCAACAGTTATGGAGCATGGCATTGCAGTTCCCGTCCATGCTCCGGAGCGTTTCCCGCGAGCGTGCGCAGCTGGGAGCGATCCGGGGCCGGATGCGGCTCCATGCGGTGATCAGCGACCAGCGGTTCGGGTTGCGCGACCCTGCCATCCCCAGCGTTGTGCTTACCCACCAGGTGTTCCCGTTCACTCCGGCGGCCCAGGGCTTCCTGCGGCGCATCAACAGGGGACACCTGTCAGCGTTCACACACTGCTGGGTGGTGGACCACCAGGAGGACCCCGGACTGGCAGGAGAACTTTCTCACGGGTGCAACATGCCCCGGAACGCGCGGTACATCGGCACACTGAGCCGCATGCGACCCGATGCCCCGCCCCCCCCCGTGATCTACGATGTGGTGGCCGTGATCAGTGGGCCGGAGCCCCAGCGTACATTGCTTGAGCAGCGACTGATCGAGCAGTTGCAACACATCAAGGGCCATCACCTGCTGGTGCGCGGGATGCCGGGTTCCACGGAGGAACGGCGGATGGGCAACGTGCACACCGTGGCACACATGGGAGGTGATGCGCTGAACGCACACCTGGTGCATGCCGGCCGCATCATCACGCGGACCGGGTACACCACCCTCATGGATCTGGAAGCGATCGGCAGGCAGGCACTGCTGATACCCACTCCGGGGCAGCCTGAGCAGGAATACCTTGGACGCCTGCATGCGCCACTGGGTGTGCATGTGGTGAGGCCACAGGAACAGTTGCGTCTGACCGAGGCGTTGGATGGCTTGCCACTGAAAGGAACGTGGCGGCGCACACGGCAGGGTGGGCGGCTGGATGAAGCCCTGATGGACCTGGCGGCGAGCCTGCATTGAAGCGGCCGGCCTATCTTGCCGCTCGATGCTCCGACCTGTATTGACCGCGCTCCTTCCTATCACCCTGTTCGGGTGCATGTTCGCACAACCGGGCACCAAACCTGCCCTCGAGGAACACATCAAGGAACTGGAGCTATTGTACGGATCCTGGCGCGAGGCGGGGAACGGACTGAAGGAACGGATCGATTCCGCGAAGCTCGCGATCATCCGGATCGACCTGCTCGCCATGGGGCTGCCCGCATTGAGGCCGGGTGAAGAGGTCATCGAGCATCCGGGGCACATGCTGGTTTACGAGGAGAAGCACGAGCAGGCGCGCTGGGTTGCACACATCGCCTCACCCGAACTGTCACAGGGTAACCTGGCCCGGATCGATACGTTCCTGCCCGACCCCTTGGTACGCACCGGTACGGCGGTAACAGCGGACTATTGGAACAGCGGTTACGACCGGGGCCATCTGGTGCCCAGTGCGGACATGCGCTGGAACCGGGAGGCTCTTGCGGCCACCTACCTCTACAGCAACATCAGCCCCCAACTGCCGGAGCTCAACCGGGAGTCATGGGCCGACATGGAGGATTGGGTGCGCCGCTATGTGAATTTGAGCGGCAGGCGGGTCTTCGTGGTCACCGGTCCGGTGCTGCGCGATGGACTGCCCACCATGCGCAACGAAGGGCGGCGCAATGAGGTGAGCATACCGGACCGGTTCTTCAAGGTGATCGCCGACCTGGACGGACCGGAACCGAAAGCGCTCGGGTTCCTGCAGGCCAATGCGCCCAACGAATACCCCACCATCAGTTACGCGGTGAGCGTGGACAGTGTGGAGCTGGTCACCGGCATCGATTTCTTCCATATGGTTGATGATGCCATTGAAGCGCGCATCGAGGCCCAATGCGACCCCAGGGCGTGGTACGCGGAGGGCGATCCCTTTTCAGCAGAGCGTGAGCCCCTGAAGGCTCCCCTTCCCAAGGGCATGTACAACACCGTGCAAGCAAAATACCATATAGGACGAAGTGTTACGGTCTGCGGCACGGTCGTAAGCGCACGCAAGACCGCCAAGGCGAAAGCCATCTACCTGAACTTCGATCGCCTGCATCCGGACCAGGATTTCTACGCCACCATATGGGAATACAATGGACCGAACTTCAGCTATGACCCGGAGACCTACCTGCTTAACAAGGCCATCTGTGTGACCGGGAAGGTCACCGTCTTTGAGGACATCCCCCGCATCAGCATCAACAACGAGCACGAGGTCGTGCCATACGAGGAGGCCATCCGGTAGCGCTCAGGCACGCTCCATCGTGAAGCTGAACACCGTTCCCTCGCCCTCGGTGCTTTTCACTGTGATGCCTTGTCCGTGTGCTTCGATGATGTGCTTCACGATGGCCAGACCAAGTCCGCTGCCGCCCTCATTGCGCGCCCGGCTTTTTCCCACGCGGTAGAAGCGTTCGAAGAGGCGGGGGAGATGCTCCTCGCTGATGCCGATACCATCGTCCGCGACCTCCACCACCACCTGCTCTCCGAGCACGTAACTGCGGACCACACACTTGCCGCCAGGCCTCCCGTAGTTGATGGCGTTGCCCAACAGGTTGGTGAACACCTGTGACAGTCGGTGCTGGTCGGCACGCACCATGGTGGGCGCTGGAAGTTCGTTCAGCAACCGCACACCCTTCTCACGGGCCGAGATCTCCATGGCACCGATGCTGTCAGCGACCAGTTCACGCAGGTCCATGCGCGCCTGGCGAAGGTCCATGACACCGCTCTCGAGTTTCGTGATGAGGTCCAGGTCCTCCACGATCTTGGTCAGCCGCTCGACCCCTTTGGATGCGCGTTCCAGGAAGTCGCGATTGACCTTCTCGTCCTCCAGCCCCCCTTCCAGCAGGGTGAGGATGTAACCTTGGATGTTGAAGATGGGTGTCTTGAGCTCATGGGCCAGATTACCGATGAACTCCCGGCGGAACTTCTCGCGTTCATGGAGCTCGCGGATCTCCGTCCTCCGCTCCGTTGCCCACGCAGCGACCTCGGCGTTCACCGCGTCGAGGATGTCCCCGTTACCCGATCTCAGCCCGGACCCTGGTCGCTGCCGTCGCAGGTCGTGCACCGTTCGGTAAAGCGCCTTGATGCGACTGTGGATGAACCGTTCGATGCCAAAGGAGAACACCGCGTATGCCACCGCGAAAAGGAGTACCGCACCGATGACGGCCACCCATGAGCGGGCCTGTTCACCGATGGGGGAAGCCGCCACCGCCACCAGCAGCCCGCCGGCCACCGCCACCACAAGGCCGGTCATCACGCTGACCTGACGGGGGGATAATTGGGCCATGCAGCGCCGGGAGTGATCTATCGTACAAAGTTAGCCCCCGCGACCTTCGTCCGGTTCCCCAGCCACCCTTGGCCGGCAAGGATGGCCGCGCTTGGAAGATGGTACTTTTGCCATAGCAGCAACCGCATGTCGTTCGGCCTACTCGAATTCCTCACCCTTGCGGGTTCACTGGGGCTCTTCATCCATGGCATGAAGGTCACCAGTGAAGGCCTCCAGAAGGTTGCCGGCGGACGGCTGAAGAACCTGCTGCGGGCAATGACCGCCAACCGCTTGATGGGTGTGTTCACCGGATTTGTGAGCACCACGGTGATCCAAAGCAGCAGCGCATCCACGGTGATGGTGGTCAGTTTCGTGAACGCGGGCCTGCTGAGCGTGCGCCAGGCGATCAGCGTGATCATGGGTGCCAATATCGGCACCACCATCAAGGCGCTCTTTTTCAGCTGGGCGGTCTTCACGGACCTGAGCATCACCAAGCTGGCCATCCCCATCGTGGGGTTGGCGTTCCCCCTGCTTTTCCTGCGTACCGCCCGCGCCAGGGCGGTATCCGAGCTGCTCATAGGTGTGGCGCTGCTCTTCCTCGGGTTGGAGTTCATGAAGCAGTCCATCCCACGGCCTTCCGCGGGGGCGCTGGACTTCCTCCGTGACCTGAGCGACATGGGCATGCTCTCGGTGCTTCTCTTCGTCCTGGTGGGCACTGTGCTCACGATGATCATCCAGAGTTCCAGCGCCTCCATCGCTCTTACCCTGGTGCTGTGCGACAACGGCACCATCGGCTACGACATGGCGGCGGCCCTCGTGATCGGCGAGAACATCGGCACCACCATCACCGCCAATATCGCCGCGCTCGTTGCGAACGTCTGGGCCAAACGCACAGCCCGCGCGCATCTCCTGTTCAACCTCATCGGGGCTTCGTGGGCCCTGCTCCTGTTCCATCCGTACCTGCACCTCATCGATCGCTACATCACGGCCTCCTTCAATGCCTCGCCATACACGGACGCAGGCTCGATCAAGTGGGCCCTGACCCTGCTGCACATTTCCTTCAATGTGCTCAACACCATGCTCCTCATCGGCCTCATCCCCTATGTTGAGCGCATCGTTACGTGGATGGTGCCGGCACGCAATGAGATGGATGAGGAATACCGACTGGAATACCTGGATGCCGATATCCCATTGACACCGGAGCTATCGCTGATGGAGGCCCGCAAGGAGATCTCCAAATTCGGTCGTGTCACCCATGAGATGCTGCGGATGGTCCGGGACCTGGTGACCACCACCGAGCCCAAGCAGTGTGACCTCATCACGCAACGATTGGCCAAGTATGAACAGATCACCGACCGCATCGAAGTGGAGGTGGGCAAGTACCTCACCAAGACCAGCACGGAGGTGCGTAACGAGGAACTTTCATCGCGGATACAGGGCATGCTGGCCATCGTAGGCGACCTGGAACGGATCGGGGATATCTTCTTCCAGATGGGCAAGGCCATGGAGCGCAAACGCACCGAACGCCTCTGGTTCACACCCGAGCAGCGCGAGCAACTGCTCGAAATGATGGGATTGGTGGAACGTGCTTTCGAGGTGATGCACCGCAACCTGGACGTGGATGGCGAGCAGGTCTTCCTGGACGAAGCGGTGGAGGCCGAGCAGCGCATCAATACCAAGCGCGACCAATTGCGGCGGTCCCACTTGAAGAGCATCGAATCGGGTGCCTACAACGTCAAGAGCGGCCTCATCTACAATGATCTGTTCTCCTCCTGCGAGAAGATCGGGGACCACGTGATCAACGTTTCCGAGGCGATGGCCGGGGAGATGTGATCACTCCACCACCACCGGGCCACTGCCCACCTCGTTGCTCAGATTGAGCGCACGGTCCACTAGTCGGACATCAAAGCGCACCGTATCGCCTGCACTGTTGGGAACGACGGGCCACGGCTTCAGGGCCACGGAGAGCTCTCCAGAGAGCGCCTTGTTCTGGCCGGAGGGGGTGATGCGCGGGATCCGGTAGTTGAGCGGCAATGCCAGCTGCACCTCCTGCCATTCTCCATTCGCAAGCCGATCGAAGCCGATGAACAGGTTGTGGTAGTAAGTGGACCCGGGGCCGAAAGGTGACCCGGTATCCGTGTCGTCCAAACCGATGTCACCATCCCCGTCGGTGAAGGTGATCAGGAGCGACGCCGAGTCCCCGAACTGCTGCAAGGACTTGAAAGTGATGACAGGCTCGGGAGGGAACTCCTCCTTCTTCAGGCAGGACCCCAGCAGCAGGAGCGCGCCAATGGCAAGCGGTCCTACTTTCGCAGCGGGAGGGAGAACCTTGGTCATCGTTCCAAAGTTAAGGCCTGTCCGTGCGCATGTCCACCGCCACCTCCATAGCCCACCTTGTGGAGCGTCCATTCGCTGCATGCAGCAGGGAGGAAATCGACGTCCTTGCGCTGGAACTGTTCCATCTTCACTGCGCCATGAACCCTGTCTATGGTCGCTTCGTGGAAGCCCTGGGGATCGATCCGGCACACATCGAAGAGGCGGCGGAGATACCCCACCTGCCGATAACGCTCTTCAAACGCCATCGTGTACTCCTGAAGGGTCTCACAGCTGACCATTTCTTCACCAGCAGTGGCACCACCGGTGCGGAGACCAGCCGACACCATGTGCCGGACCTGCAGCTCTATGAACGATCGTTCATGACCTCGTTCACCGCGCGCTATGGAGCACCGTCGCAATGGCGCATCCTCGCACTGCTACCCTCGTACCTGGAACGATCCGGCAAGGGCAACGGGGGAAGCTCGCTGGTTCACATGGCGCAGCGACTCATCGAAGCCAGTGGGGATGCTTACAGCGGCACATACCTGGACCGGTTGGACGATCTGGCCACGGTACTCCGGAGATCCGAAGCGGAAGGCCGACCCACGTTGCTGCTGGGTGTGACGTTCGCCCTATTGGACCTGGCGGAACAGCATCCCATGCCATTGCGCCATACCGTGGTGATGGAGACCGGAGGCATGAAAGGCCGCCGCCCGGAACTGGTGCGCGAAGCTCTGCACCGCATCCTGCGGGAGGCCTTCTCGGTGCCCGCGATACACAGCGAGTATGGCATGACCGAACTGCTTTCCCAGGCGTGGAGCGACGGGGACGGGCTGTTCCGCTGTCCCCCGTGGATGCGGGTGCGGGTGCGTGACGTGAACGACCCATTGAGCCCCGCCCCCACCGGACGCACCGGCGGCATCGACGTAATGGACCTGGCCAACATCGCGAGCTGCCCCTTCATCAGCACCCAGGACCTCGGCCGCCTGCATCCCGATGGCAGTTTTGAGGTACTTGGACGGTTCGACCACAGCCAGGTAAGGGGCTGCAACCTCCTCGTGGGGAACTGAGGGCACGCGAAAGACCCGTTGGAGGCCCTTCGCCATCCGCACTTCAGGATGCCTTCACCAGGAAGTAGTTCTTCTTCCCCCGCTGCAGGAGGATGAACCGTCCACCCATCAGGTCTGCGGTGCTCACCACGCGCTCCTCACCGACCTTTCCCTTGTTCACAGCGATGCTGTTCTCCTTCAGCGCGCGCCGTGCCTCGCCCTTGCTGGCCAGAAAGCCGCCCACCTCGCTCAGCAGGTCCACGATGGGAACGCCGGCGCTGAGCGCGTCACGTGACACGCTGGCCTGGGGGACACCCTCGAACACATCCAGCCACTGCTGTTCGGTAAGGACCCCAAGGGCGTCTGCGGTGGCATTGCCGAAAAGGATGTCAGAGGCCTGCAGGGCGGACCTCAGCTCGGCCTCGCCATGCACCCGCTGGGTGATCTCCGCGGCCAGCTCCTTCTGCAGCATGCGTTGATGGGGTGCGGCGCCATGCGTAGCGATCAACGCATCAAGTTCGTCCTGGCCACGGGTACTGAAGATGCGGATGAAGCGCGGTGCATCGGCATCGCTGCTGTTGAGCCAGAACTGGTAGAACTTGTAAGGCGAGGTCCGAGCGCCATCGAGCCAGATGTTGCCCCCTTCGCTCTTTCCGAACTTGCTTCCGTCCGCCTTGGTGAGCAGCGGGGTGGTGACAGCGAAGGCCTCACCGCCTCCCATGCGCCGGATGAGCTCGGTACCGGTGGTGATGTTGCCCCATTGATCGCTTCCGCCCATCTGCAGTGTGCAGCCAAGCGACCTGTTCAGGTGCACGAAATCATAGCCCTGCACCAACTGGTAGGAGAACTCCGTGAAGCTGATACCGGTCTCCAGGCGGTTCTTCACGCTGTCCTTGGCCATCATGTAGTTCACCGTGATGTGCTTGCCCACGTCGCGGATGAAGTGGAGGAAGCCCATGTCCTTGAACCAGTCGTAGTTGTTGACAAGCAGGGCCGGGTTGGTGGGGTGCTCGAAGTCCAGGAAGCGCTGGAGCTGGGCCTTGATGCAGGCTTCGTTGTGGCGAAGGGCATCCTCATCGAGGAGGTTGCGTTCGCTCTTCTTGCCACTGGGGTCGCCCACCATACCGGTGGCACCACCCACCAGCGCCACAGCACGATGACCCGATCGCTGGAAGTGCGTTAGGAACATGATCTGAACCAGGTTCCCCACGTGCAGGGAGTCGGCTGTGGGGTCGAATCCGATATAGCCGCGCTGCGGTCCCTGTGCCAGATGCTCTTCCACACCAGGTGTGCTGTCCTGCAGCATACCCCGCCAGCGCAATTCATCGATGAATCCCTTCGCCATGGTCCCCTGCTCCCGCTGTATCCTGCAGGAGGTGGCCAAAGATAACCGGGCCCGATGAGCCGGTCCCTGCCACAGGGGAGCCGGCCACCGGGTATCTTCGCACCCCGGCCAGCGCCCATGCCCCGGGCAACTTACCGCCATGCAACTCGTAACCGGGGGAACCGGTATCGTTGGGGCGCATCTGCTACACCACCTCACCGCTGCTGGTGAAGTTCGTGCGCTGTGTCGCCCGGGCAGTGATGTGCAGGTGGTGGAGCGCATCTTCCGGCATTATGGTCCGGACCATGCCGGGCGCCTGGCGCGGATCCACTGGGTGTACGGCGATGTACATGACATGCCATCCCTGGAGGATGCCATGACCGGCGTTCACCATGTATTCCATGCGGCCGCCCTGGTCTCCTTCGATCCGCGCGATGCACGCAGGCTGCGCCACATCAACACCCAGGGCACGGCCAATGTGGTGAACACGGCCCTCCTGTGCGGCGTGCGCCGCCTGTGCCATGTGAGCAGTACCGCCACCATGGGTCACCGCGCGGGGAGTGCAGTGGACGAGTCGCTGCCATGGACACCGGACGAACACACCTCGGGGTATGCGTGGAGCAAGTACGAAGCCGAGCTCGAAGTATATCGTGGCATTGCTGAAGGCCTGGATGCGGTGATCGCCAACCCGGCTGTGGTCATTGGGCCCGGCGCACCGGGGCGCAGTTCCATGATGCTTGCGGAACGCTTGCGTAAGGGCACCCGCTCCCATCCACCGGGGAGCAATGGTTTCGTGGATGCACGGGATGTGGCGACAGGGCTCACCAGACTGATGGAGCATGGCGGCACCGGCGAACGATACCTGCTGGTGGGTGACCATTCCAGCTATGCGGAACTGTTCCGGCGTTATGCGGAAGGGTTCGGACATGCGGCACCGAGGCACGCGCTGGCCCCATGGATGCTGGAGATCGCCTGGCGCGTGGAACACCTCCGCTCCCTGCTCACCGGTGACCGTCCTCTTGTGACACGTTACACGGCGCACAGCGCCTGCTCGCAAAGGTCCTACGATACCACACGTGCCAACGGCATCGGCATCACCTTCAGGCCCCTGCAGGAGTCCGTGGACAACATGGTGCGCTACCTGGGATCAGCAGTGTGATGCAGGCTGTCCTTCCGGTGCGCTAATTCAGCGATCACTTCCTCGTAGATACCGCCCAACACCGCGTTATCCGAGGCATAATGCTCAAAGCTCCGCCTGAACTCCGCCCGGTCGGTGCCATGCCGGACGAACACCTCGCTTGCATAGTCATCAGCAGGAATGCGGGCCATCGGCTGCAGCGTCATTTCCTGTTGCACACGAGCCTCCACCAGTTGCATGTCGGCAAGCACCTGAACGAACCTCCCCCGGGGAAGGATGTCCGTGGGCTCCGTGGGCGCAGAACAGGCTGCGAACCCCATGGCCAGCAGCAGATGGAGGTTCAGTATCAGGTGCCAACGCATGTTCAGGCCCGACGTATGTTCGACCGCATCTGCAGAACGCCCAGAAAGGCCTCCCGGAAGATGTTCGCGTTCATCTTGCTTTGACCTTTCCGCCTATCCTTGAAGATGATCGGCACTTCGACGATACGGAAACCCTGCAGCTTGACCCGGTATTTCATCTCCACCTGGAAGGCATAGCCGATGAAGCGCACCCGATCGAGCGGAAGGGCCGCGAGCGTTTCGCGCCGGTAGCAGACGAAGCCGGCGGTGGTATCGCGAACCCCGAGGAAAAGGACCGCGCGCACGTAGAGCGACGCACAATAGCTGAGCAACACCCGGTCCCACGACCAATCGGACACCCCACCACCCTTCACGTACCTGGAACCCACCGCCATTCCCACACCGGGTGCACTGCATGCCTGATAGAGACGCAGGAGGTCATCGGGGTCATGACTGAAATCCGCATCCATCTCGAAGATGTACTGGTAATCCCGTTCCAGGGCCCAGCGGAATCCAGCGATGTAAGCGGTACCGAGGCCCAGTTTACCGGCACGTTGGATCAGGTGTATACGATCGGGTGCTACGGCCTGCGCGGCCTTCACCAGACCGGCGGTCCCATCCGGAGAGCCATCATCCACAACCAACACATCGAACGGTGGATCGAGCCGCGTGACATGGGCGAGCATCTCCTGGATGTTCTCGCACTCGTTGTAGGTGGGTATGATGACGAGGCGTTCAGGCACGCGTGATCCCGGAGGGTCCGGGGTGCGGCCAAAGATAGGTGGAGGCACCCTGCCTACCGCTGCCGCGGTGCGATGGAATTAACATGGCCTGAACACGGCCCATGACCGGGGAGGCCTTACTTTCGCGGACCCAACGCACAAGTGCCTTATGACCACCCGCGAGACCACCGCTTCATCACGCCTCCCCCTGGCGCAGGAGTGTGGTCAGCAGTAGGGAGCCGACCGGGGCGCCATCCTCATGAACCACTCCAGAACCACGCCAAGGGTGTCACGCACTTTCGCATTCGCTTGCTTCCTAGCCCTTGGCCAGCAGATGGCGGCGCAAACGGACAGCACCGCCAGCGTCAAGGCCGACAGCACCAAGCAGAACGAGCCGCAGCTGCCTGTCTTCACCATCACCGCTGGTGATCTGGACAACGAGCTCGGCAGCCAGGATATCTCCGGCGTGCTGCAATCATCGCGCGACATCTTCACCAGCACAGCGGGCTTCACCTTCGGGCAGGCGCGCTTCCGCATCCGTGGCTTCGACTCGGAGAACATGCTGGTGAGCATCAACGGCGTGTTGATGAACGACCTGGAGACCGGCTGGGCCACGTGGTCCAACTGGGCCGGGCTCAACGATATCACGCGGTGGAACCAGATCCGTGCGGGTGTGGCCCCCTCGCGCTACAACTTCGGGGGCATCGGCGGGTATACGGAGATGAACGTGCAACCGAGCGCGCTGCGCAAGGGTGTTCGGGTGAGCTACGCCTCCACCAACAGGGCCTACCGCAACCGCATCATGGCCACCTACAACACGGGGATGCAGAAGAATGGCTGGGCCTTCAGCGTATCGGGCTCCAAGCGATGGGCGGAGGAAGGGTATGTCGACGGCACCTCCTTCGATGCCTATGCCTATTACCTGGGCGCCGAGAAACGCATCAACGATCGACACAGCATCAGCTTCAGCGGCTTCGGCGCACCCATCATCCAGGGGCGGCAGGGCCTGGCCATCCAAGAGGCCTACGACCTCGTGGGCAGCAGCTTCTACAACCCCAACTGGGGTTACCAGGACGGCGAGAAGCGGAACGCCCGCATGAGCTTCGACCACAAACCGATGCTCATGGCCACGCACCACTACACCATCAACAGCAAGTCGAAGCTGACCTCCTCCCTGTTCTACACCTTTGGCCGCGATGGCCTCACGAACCTCAACTGGTTCGATGCGAAGGATCCGCGTGCGGACTATTACCGCTATCTCCCCAGCTACTACGCCGAGACAGACCCGGCGGAGGCGGCACGGCTCACCGCTTTGTGGCAGAACGACGAGAACGCCCGCCAGATCAATTGGGACCAGCTGTACTTCGCCAACGGCAAGAACCTCTACACGCTGGAGAACGCCAACGGCTCGGGCAGTTCGCTCACCGGTCTTCGCAGCAAATACATCGTGGAGGAGCAGCGTGCCGACCCCACCCGCATCGGCATCAACTCGGTTTACAGCACGGAACTGGAAGGCGATGCGCACCTCACCGTGGGCGGCAGCATCCACAAGCAGAAGACCCACTACTTCAAGGTGGTTGACGACCTGCTCGGCGGGGAGTTCTGGGTGGACATCGACCAGTTCGCCGACCGCGATTTCAATGACCCCTTCGTGTCGCAGAACGACGTGAACACGCCCAATCGCGTTGTGCGGAAAGGCGATCTGTTCGGATACGACTACGACATCCACACGCGGCTGGTGGACCTGTTCGGCCAGTACGAGAAGAAGTTGGACAAGGTGGACCTGTATGCAGGTCTGGACCTGAGCACGACCAGCTTCTGGCGTGAGAGCCGCTTCCAGAACGGCCGTTTCCCGGACAGCTCCTTCGGCACCTCGGAGAAGTCGACCTTCCTGAACGTGGGTGTGAAGGCGGGCGCCACCTACAAGCTCACGGGCCGCCAGTTCATCAGTGCGAACGCCGCGTTCATCACACGCCCGCCGAGCCCGCGCAACAGCTTCATCTCGCCGCGCACGCGCCATGCCACCATCCCCGACCTCGTGAACGAGAAGGCCCTGAGCGGCGACATCAGCTACATCGTCCGCGCGCCGCGCATCAAGGGCCGCGCCACGCTCTACTATGCACGCATCACCGACCAGAACTGGTCGCGCAGCTTCTACCACGATGAGTTCCTCACGCTGGTGAATTACGTGATGACCGGTGTGGACCAAATACATCAGGGCTTGGAGCTGGGTATGGAGGGTAACATCACCAGCACCTGGCAGGCATCGGCCGTGCTGGGCTTGGGCGATTATCGCTATGCCAGCCGTCCCACCGCCACCATCACCCGGGACAACAGTCCGGAGGTGTTCGCTTCAGACCGCACGGTGTTCTGGGAGAACTACAAGGTGGGTGGCATGCCGCAGACGGCCGCTTCGCTGGGCCTGCGATATAACTCGCCCAAGTTCTGGTTCGCAGGCTTCAATGCCAACTATTTCGACGACATCTACCTGGACCCCAACCCCGACAGGCGCACTGCGGAGGCCTTGGAGAACCTGGTGGAGAGCGACCCGCAGTGGGACCAGCTGCTCACGCAGACAAAATTGGACGCGAACGTGACGGTGGACCTCTTCGCCGGCAAGAGCTGGATGGTGAAGGGCTACCGCATCGCCGTGAACGCCACGGTGAGCAACCTCTTGAACAACCAGGATTTCCGCATCGGCGGCTTCGAGCAACTGCGCTACGACCGGATGGATGTGGACCGTTTCCCCCCCCGTTTCAGTTACCTCTTCGGACGGAACTACTTCGTCATGGTAACCTTCAGCTTCTGATCATATGGCACTCCGACACATGTCACGCATGAACCTCCGTCCCTTCCTCTTCGCCGCCGTTGGTGCAGCGCTTCTCGCTGGTTGCAAGAAAGAGTTCGATTCCCCCCCCGTTCGCACCATCCCGGTGGGAGCTGCGCTGACGGTGGCACAGTTGCGCGCACAGCTTCCCCCTGGCAGCCCATCGCGGAAATTCGTGGGGGATAGCTCGGTCTATGCGGTGGTCACCGCTGACGAGCAGAACGGCAATCTGTACAAGAACGTCTATGTGCAGGACCATACCGGTGCCATCCAACTACGCCTGCTGAATTCCGGCGGCCTTTATCAGGGAGATTCGATCCGCATCTACCTGCGCGGCACACGCCTCAGCCTCTATCAAGGCATGATGCAGCTGGATTCGGTGGACGTGGACAACAACGTGATCAAGCAGGCCACAGGCATCCAAAAGGTGCCGGAGGATGTCACCATCGACCAGGTGACGCCCGCCATGCAGGGCAGGCTGGTACGTGTCACCGGTGTGGAGTTCGCGCTGAGCGAGATAGGCCAGACCTATGCCGACGCCGTGAACCAGGTTACCGTGAACCGCCTGTTGAGCGACTGCAACACCGAGCTGATCGTGCGCACAAGTGGTTACGCCAACTTCGCCAACCAACAGCTCCCTACGGGCAAGGGCAGCATCGTGGGTGTGGTGGGCCAGTTCGGCACCACGAACCCCGATATGCAGCTCTTCATCCGCAACATCAACGAGGTGCAACTGAACGGCACGGACCGTTGCGATCCGCTGCCCACGCTGTGCGCTCCTGCCGCATCGGTCCAACAGGACTTCGCCACCACCACGTCCAACGTGGACATCAGCAACCTGGCCTGCTGGA